>NZ_JBJURN010000003.1:239760-350105 GCF_046622475.1 Enterobacter sp. LM3
TAATCCGACCCGCAACAAGGACGTTCGCACGGAATCTTATTTATTCAACAAAGCCTCACCGATGTAGTGCCCACATTTTGTTGCGAAAATTAGGACAACATAACCTCCCGCGTTACACTATCAGGCATAGTATAGCTACCGTTGCTCCCATTCATTTTCAGAGAATAGCCATGAACGCTAAGACGTGGGTTTTAGTATTTATTATTTTTGCGGGTTCGTTGAATACTGCTATGGCGGATAGTTGCCGAGCCAATATTTTTGATGGGCAGGACTGTCGCTATGACGATGGCACAACATCCAGCAGTCGGGCCAATATTTTCGGCGGACAGGATATCACTTACAGCGACGGAAGGAAGGCAACCAGCAGAGCGAATATCTTTGGTGGACAGGATACGAATTACAGCGATGGCAAAAAATCCAGCAGTAGAGCCAATATTTTTGGCGGTCAGGATACCCATTACAACGACGGCACCCAGTCTAGCAGTCGGGCCAATATTTTTAATGGTCAGGATACTCACTACAGCAACGGTAAGCCCTCAACTAGTCGCGCGAATATTTTCGGCGGGCAAGATACGCAAAACTATTAACGCCAGTAAAGGATTGTCAATGGAATCAGCATGGTCTGCTCGCCCAATGCCTGCGGAAGATTAAAAATGGTCGAAATACAATAACTTCAAGCTATGAGCAAAGCAGACGGGAAGCTCTTTCGCGAAACAAAGATACCGCGCCAGTTGCACCGAAATTGTATCGTTTTTTGTTCCTGGGCGAATGGGAAAATAAAGTTAGGGGAATTCTGGAGCGGGCGAAGGGAATCGAACCCTCGTATAGAGCTTGGGAAGCTCTCGTTCTACCATTGAACTACGCCCGCTTTGAGGTGCGTAAAGCATTATAGACCTTACGCGTCTTCAGACAAGCCTCTGCATAACTAAGTGGCGATTAAATAATCACTTAGCACTTCGGTTTACTGCCGGGCGCAGGAAGATAACGCAGTGGATCGATGGCCGTCGCCTTATAGCGAATCTGGAAGTGCAGCTTCACCGAGTCTGTACCGGTACTCCCCATTGTCGCAATCTTCTGCCCTGCCTTCACGTTCTGCCCATTATTGACCAGCATCGTATCGTTGTGGGCATAAGCAGTGATGTAATCTTCACCATGTTTAATCATGATCAGATTACCGTACCCGCGCAGCTGGTTACCAACGTAGACCACCTTTCCCGCGCCGGATGCGTAGACCGGCGTACCGCGCGCTGCCGCGATATCAATACCTTTGTTACCACCTTCAGACAATGAGTATGGCACCACCACTTTGCCACTGGCAGGCCAGATCCAGCAGCGCTGCCCGACCGGTGGCCAGGAGGACTGCGGTACTGCATAGGATGGCGTGACTTTGGCGGTCTTACCTTTTGAGGTGGTTGATTTTTTGGCTGAAGAGGAAGAACTACCGTTAACCCTGAGCTGTTGCCCCACTTCGAGGGTGTACGGTGCCGGGATATTGTTCATCCGCGCAATATCTTTCACGCTGGTGCCCGTCATACGCGAAATACGGTACAGCGTATCACCACGCTTCACGGTATACACCGCTCCGGAATAGCTGCCCATATCCGAAGATTTACTTCCCGAGCATCCCGCCAGAAGTAGCGCCAGCGTCAGGCAGAAAACGGCAGTGATGGGGTTTCGAGTCAGGCTTCCTGCAAACAAAACAGATCCTCGGTCAGCGTGAATGGCGCACTATGATAGCAGCCGAAACTGATATGGGTCATTCCCTTTTCCGCTCTGCGGGTCAAAGTGTTCGTATTAAGAATGCAGTATAATAATGCCGCTGATGGTAGTGCGGGTCTGAATAAGTGCAGCACTACCCGGCGGTCCTTGTACTGGAGCAAGAATGAGTATTCAAGAACACGTTATTTTGGTAGATGACCAGGGACTGGTGCTTGGCACTCAGGAAAAATACGCCGCACACACCTCGCATACCCCGCTGCATCTGGCTTTCTCCTCCTGGCTGTTTAATGCCAAAGGTGAATGTCTGATCACCCGCCGCGCATTAAGCAAGAAAGCCTGGCCGGGCGTCTGGACAAACTCCGTCTGTGGTCACCCGCAGTCCGGCGAAGAAACAACACAGGCGGTTATCCGTCGCAGCCGCTTTGAAGTGGGCGCAGAAATCACAGATATCACCCCCGTCGCACCGGAGTTTCGTTATCGGGAATCTGATCCATCCGGGATCGTTGAAAACGAGATTTGCCCGGTATTCGCAGCCCGCATCACGAACAATGTGACAATAAATCGCGATGAGGTGATGGAATATCAGTGGGTTGAGCTGGAAGCGTTGTTCCGCGCGCTGGATGCCACTCCGTGGGCCTTTAGCCCGTGGATGGTCATGGAAGCCACAACCGCCCGCGAGGCGCTCAGAGCCTTCGCTGCGCAATAAAAAAGCCCCTTTCGGGGCTTTTTTGACATCTTAACGACTTATTTCACCGGACGCATCGCCGGGAACAGGATCACATCACGAATGGTATGGCTGTTGGTGAACAGCATAACCATACGGTCGATACCAATACCCAGACCTGCTGTTGGCGGCAGACCGTGCTCCAGCGCGGTCACGTAGTCTTCGTCGAAGAACATCGCTTCGTCGTCCCCTGCCGCTTTCGCATCAACCTGGTCCTGGAAACGCTGCGCCTGATCTTCTGCATCGTTCAGCTCGCTAAAGCCGTTGCCGATTTCGCGGCCACCGATGAAGAATTCAAAGCGATCGGTAATTTCCGGGTTCACGTCATTACGACGCGCCAGCGGAGAGACTTCAGCCGGGTATTCGGTGATGAAGGTTGGCTGAATCAGGTGTGCTTCTGCCACTTCTTCGAAGATCTCGGTCACGATACGGCCCAGACCCCAGCTCTTCTCAACTTTGATACCGATGCTTTCGGCGATCGCTTTCGCAGAACCGAAGTTATCCAGGTCAGCCATGTCGGTTTCTGGACGGTATTTCTTGATCGCTTCGCGCATGGTCAGTTTGACGAACGGCTTACCGAAATCGAAGACCTCTTCACCGTAAGGCACTTCAGTGGTACCCAGAACGTCCTGCGCCAGGGTACGGAACAGGGATTCGGTCAGCTCGATCAGATCTTTGTAATCTGCATACGCCATATAGAGTTCCATCATGGTGAACTCTGGGTTATGGCGAACGGAGATGCCTTCGTTACGGAAGTTACGGTTGATTTCAAATACGCGGTCGAAACCACCCACAACCAGACGCTTCAGGTACAGTTCCGGCGCGATACGCAGGTACATGTCCAGGTCCAGGGCGTTGTGATGGGTGATAAACGGACGCGCAGACGCGCCGCCAGGGATCACCTGCATCATCGGGGTTTCTACTTCCATAAAATCGCGGTTAACCATGAACTGACGGATACCCGCCATAATCTGGGAGCGAATTTTGAAGGTCTTGCGGGATTCATCGTTAGAGATGAGATCCAGGTAACGCTGACGGTAGCGTGCTTCCTGATCCTGCAGACCGTGGAATTTGTCCGGCAGCGGGCGCAGCGCTTTGGTCAGCAAACGCAGCTCGGTGCAGTGGATAGACAGTTCACCGGTCTTGGTTTTGAACAGCTTACCTTTCGCACCCAGGATATCGCCCAGGTCCCATTTCTTGAACTGCTCGTTGTAGACGCCTTCCGGCAGGTCGTCACGGGACACGTACAGCTGAATACGGCCACCCACGTCCTGCAGCGTGACGAAAGAGGCTTTACCCATGATACGACGGGTCATCATACGGCCAGCCACGGACACTTCAACGTTCAGTGCTTCCAGCTCTTCGTTCTCTTTACTGCCGAAATCTGCGTGCAATTGGTCTGAGGTGTGGTCACGACGAAAATCGTTCGGGAACGGCACGCCCTGCTCACGCAGTGCAGCCAGCTTCTCGCGGCGGGTTTTCAGTTCGTTGTTAAGATCAACTACTACGTCAGCGCCCTGTGCTTGTTGTTCAGACATTTTGGTTCCTCATAACCCTGCTTTCAAACTTGCTTCGATAAATTGGTCCAGGCTGCCGTCCAGCACCGCCTGCGTATTACGGGTTTCAACCCCGGTACGCAGGTCTTTGATGCGGGAGTCATCGAGGACGTAAGAACGGATCTGGCTGCCCCAGCCAATGTCAGACTTGTTATCTTCCATCGCCTGTTTCTCAGCATTTTTCTTCTGCATTTCGAGCTCATAAAGCTTCGCTTTCATCTGCTTCATGGCCTGGTCTTTGTTCTTATGCTGGGAACGGTCGTTCTGGCATTGCGTTACCAGCCCGGTTGGAATGTGGGTAATACGCACCGCAGATTCCGTACGGTTAACGTGCTGACCACCCGCACCAGATGCGCGATAAACGTCAATACGCAGATCGGCCGGGTTGATGTCGATATCGATATCGTCTTCCACTTCCGGGTAGACAAACGCGGAGCTGAAGGAGGTATGGCGACGACCACCGGAGTCGAACGGGCTCTTACGCACCAGGCGGTGAACGCCAGTTTCAGTACGCAACCAGCCATAGGCGTAATCGCCGATAATCTTGATGGTGACGGATTTCAGACCCGCGACTTCACCTTCAGACTCTTCGATGATTTCGGTTTTGAAGCCGCGCGCTTCTGCCCAACGCAGATACATACGCGTCAGCATGCTTGCCCAGTCCTGCGCTTCAGTACCGCCAGAACCGGCCTGGATATCCAGATAGCAGTCAGCGCTGTCATACTCGCCAGAGAACATGCGACGGAATTCAAGCTGTGCCAGCTTCTCTTCCAGACCGTCGAGTTCTGCCACGGCTTCGTTAAAGGTTTCTTCGTCGTCGGCTTCTACAGCCAGCTCCAGCAGACCGGAAACATCTTCCAGCCCCTGAGACATTTGGTCGAGGGTATCAACGATAGCTTCGAGAGAGGAACGCTCTTTACCCAGCGCCTGAGCGCGTTCAGGTTCGTTCCAGACGTCCGGCTGTTCCAGCTCGGCATTTACTTCTTCAAGGCGCTCTTTCTTGGCATCGTAGTCAAAGATACCCCCTAAGAACGTCAGAGCGCTCCGTGAGGTCCTGAATACGGTTTTTTACCGGATTAATTTCAAACATGGTCTGTTTTCTTTTATGGACTTGTCAAAATGCGGTGATAAGAGCGGGATTGTACCGAATCCACGCCCTTTTTTGTAGCTTTACTGACGCTAAATTGGCCAGATATTGTCGATGATGATCTGAAGGGAGCGGTTACCGCGAAACTCGTTAATATCAAGCTTGTAGGCCAGTTCCACCTCGCGCACGCCGTTGTCCGGCCAGATGGCGGTATCGATGTTAAAAGCAATGCCGTCCAGCAGTGGGCCTCCGCCAACCGGTTCAACCATCACTTTCAAATGGCGTTCGCCCACAATGCGCTGTTGCAACAGACGGAAACGGCCATCGAACAACGGTTCAGGGAACATCTGCCCCCATGGGCCTGCATCGCGCAGCATCTGTGCCACGTCCATCGTCATTTCTGCCGCTGACAGTGCGCCGTCGGAAACCACTTCGCCCTGCAGCAGAGCCGGGTCAATCCAGTCGGTCACCAGCTCACCGAACAGGCGCTGGAACTCATCAAACTTCGCTTCCTCCAGCGACAAACCGGCTGCCATCGCGTGGCCGCCGAACTTGATCATCAGGCCAGGATAAAGCGTATCCAGACGCTCCAGCGCATCACGCATGTGCAGCCCCTGAATTGAGCGACCAGAACCTTTCAGCGTGCCGTCGCCCGCCGGGGCAAAAGCAATCACCGGGCGGTGGAAACGCTCTTTAATGCGCGACGCCAGAATGCCCACCACACCCTGATGCCACTCGGGATGATACATTGCCAGGCCGCCCGGCAGCGTATCACCGCTACGCTCCAGCTTTTCGCACAGGGTCAGCGCTTCAGCCTGCATTCCCTGCTCAATCTCTTTGCGGGTTTGATTCAGCGCATCCAGTTCGTTGGCCAGCACGCGCGCTTCACCAATGTTGTCGCACAGCAGCAACGCAACGCCAACGGACATATCGTCCAGCCTTCCGGCAGCGTTCAGACGCGGCCCGAGGGCAAAACCTAAATCACTTGCCGCCAGCCTGAGCGGGTCACGGTTGGAAATCTCCAGCAGCGCTTTAATTCCCGGACGGCACTTGCCCGCCCGAATACGGCTTAAGCCCTGCCAGGTCAAAATGCGGTTGTTGGTATCCAGCGGCACCACGTCTGCCACGGTACCAAGCGCCACCAAATCGAGGTACTCGGCCAGGTTCGGCACGGCGATCCCACGGGATTCAAACCAGCCCTTATCACGCAGCAGCGTGCGTAGCGCCAGCATCAGATAAAACGCTACCCCTACTCCCGCCAGCGATTTCGACGGGAAATCGCAGTCGCGCAGGTTCGGGTTAATAATGGCTTCGGCGGCAGGGAGAGTCTCTCCCGGCAGGTGATGATCGGTCACGAGCACCGGGATCCCCAACTGGTGCGAACGCTCAACGCCTGCATGAGAGGAAATACCGTTATCCACGGTCATGATCATCTGTGCACCGCGCGCGTGTGCCTGCTCGACCACTTCCGGGCTAAGACCGTAGCCATCTTCAAACCGGTTTGGCACCAGATAGGTGACGTTATCGCAGCCCAGTGCGCGCAGGCTGAGCACACTCAGCGCAGTGCTGGTTGCACCATCGGCATCGAAATCCCCCACCACCACAATCCGCGTCCCATCACGGAACGCGTTGTAGAGCATTTCAGTGGCTTTTTCGACACCGTTAAGCTGCTGCCAGGGCAGCATCCCTTTGACGCCACGTTCAAGATCTTCCGCCGTACGCACACCACGGCTCGCGTAGAGCCGCTTTAACAGCGGAGAAAGATCGGCGGGTAAATCAGCCGTTTCAACCGCTTCACGGCGGCGCAGTTTTATCGGGGCTTTCACGCGGATTATTTACCACCAAACTGTTTCTGGTGCGCGTCGAGGAACTCTTTCATCTCTTTTGGTCCCTGATAACCCGGTACAACATAGCCATTGCTCAGCACAATCGCGGGTGTACCGTTCACACCAAACTGCACGCCCAGCGCATAGTGGTTGGCAATATTGATATCACAGGAAGCTGGCTGTACGCCTTTGCCGTTCATCGCGTCATCAAAGGCTTTGTTACGGTCTTTCGCACACCAGATAGCTTTCATATCCTGCTCAGGCTGGCTCTGTACGCCCGCTCGCGGGAAGGCCAGGTAACGCACTGTGATCCCCAGCGCGTTGTAGTCTTTCATCTCTTCATGCAGCTTGTGGCAATAGCCGCAGGTGATGTCGGTGAAGACGGTAATGACGTGTTTTTCCTGCGCCGCTTTATAGACGATCATCTCTTTGTCGAGCGCGTTCAGTTTTTTCATCAGCAGCTGATTAGTCACGTTCACGGGCTGCGCGCCGCTCACATCGTACATTGGCCCCTGAATAATGTGCTTCCCGTCTTCGGTCACGTACAGCACGCCGTTGTCAGTTAATACGGTTTTCATACCTGCAACTGGCGCAGCCTGAACATCGCTGCTGGTGACACCCAGTTTCGTCAGAGACTGTTTAATGGCGGCGTCATCCGCATGGGCAAAACCGGTAAATGAAGCTGCCAGCAGGGTGAACAGCGCAAAAGACTTTTTCATAGTTGATCCTGTTACAATTCGTCGGCACTCACGCACGTGGGTGGTGCTGTTGGTGTAGCTGCCGCAGGCGTTCCGTCGCGACATGGGTGTAAATCTGCGTCGTTGAAAGATCGCTGTGTCCCAGCAACATCTGTACCACGCGTAAATCAGCGCCGTGGTTTAACAGATGCGTCGCAAACGCATGACGCAGAACGTGCGGTGACAGTTTTTCACTGTCGATGCCAGCCAGTGTGGCGTAATGCTTGATGCGATGCCAGAACGTTTGCCGCGTCATCTGCTGCGCACGCTGGCTGGGGAACAAGACATCAATCGAAACGCCATTAAGCAGCCACGGACGACCGTGCTCCAGATACGTTTCCAGCCAGTAGACTGCCTCTTCGCCCAGCGGTACCAGCCGTTCCTTGTTCCCTTTACCTATCACGCGAACCACGCCCTGACGCAGGCTGATGTCGCTCATCGTTAGCCCTACTAACTCAGAAACACGCAGGCCGGTAGCATACAATAGTTCAAGCATGGCTTTATCGCGTAACTCCAGCGGCAGGTCAACTGCAGGCGACTGTAATAATCTCTCAACTTGTGCTTCGCTGAGATCTTTCGGCAACCGCTGGGGGAGTTTAGGTGAGGCCAGAAGTGCGCTGGGGTCGTCCGCGCGAACTTTCTCACGGTAAAGGTGCTGAAACAGCCGACGCATAGCGCTTAGCAGGCGTGCGGAGCTGGTTGCTTTGTAGCCCCCGTCCATACGCTCGCCGAGTAATGTCTGCAGATCGTCATGTTGTACGCTCTCAAGCGACAGTTCCCTGTGTGCCAGCCATTCCACCAGCATGGAAAGATCGCGCCGGTAGGCACTGAGCGTATTCTCGGCCAGGTTTTTCTCCAGCCAAAGCGCATCGAGAAACTGTTCGATGAGTGCGAGATCCTTTTCCACAGCGGCCCCTTTAATTCAGCAATACGGGCATTATGCCTGATTGTTACCGGTTTCTGGTACACTACGCGCAAAGTCAACGCAAGAATTGAGATAGTTACGCGATGAATATTGGTCTGTTCTATGGTTCCAGCACCTGCTACACCGAAATGGCGGCAGAAAAAATTCGCGACATCATTGGCCCGGAACTGGTGACGTTGCATAACCTGAAAGATGACGCACTCACGCTGATGGAACAGTACGACGTGCTGATCCTCGGTATCCCAACCTGGGACTTCGGCGAAATACAAGAAGACTGGGAAGCCATCTGGGAACAGCTCGATACGCTCAACCTCGACGGCAAAATCATTGCCATGTACGGCATGGGCGATCAGTTGGGTTACGGTGAGTGGTTCCTGGATGCGCTCGGCATGCTGCACGACAAACTGGCACCGAAAGGCGTTACGTTTATCGGCTACTGGCCAACCGAAGGGTACGAGTTCACCAGCAAAAAGCCGATTATCGCAGACGGCCAGCTGTTTGTCGGGCTCGCGCTGGATGAAACCAACCAGTACGATCTTAGCGACGAACGCCTGCAAAACTGGTGCGA
Source organism: Enterobacter sp. LM3 (assembly GCF_046622475.1). Lineage (NCBI taxonomy): Bacteria > Pseudomonadati > Pseudomonadota > Gammaproteobacteria > Enterobacterales > Enterobacteriaceae > Enterobacter > Enterobacter sp. LM3. The sequence continues at coordinate 248,903 of NZ_JBJURN010000003.1, forward strand.
ACAGATTCTGGGTGAGATGGCAGAAAAGTTTAGCTGACGAGCACTTATTCCTGCGTCGGCTGCTGCAATATCATCCGGCGCAGATCTCGCCACTCTGCAGTGTCCATGCTGTCTGCTGACAACCACAGATGTTGGCGACGCCCGCCATCTACCTTGCGCAACCGTAGCATCATGCCGGAATTGAGCATCCAGGGCATACCAATAATATCCCAGTCTTTACCCTGCCAGCGCAGGCGAGAGTCCATCAGTAATTTGATTTCACCCTGACAGGCGTTAATTCGGCGTTGGCTGCGCACGCTGTCAAAAACCACAAATGACAGCAACAGCAGCCACAAAGGTGTATAGCTAAGCGGCCACGGCATCAGTAAAATAAATGCCGCAACCAGGCCGTGGAGTAATAACGACATCCACTGTGAGCGCCACGAGACGCGAAGATCAGATTGCCACAGGACCACGTTCCCGATTCCGTGTTTGAATTAATTCCACCATCCGTTGCAACCCGGTGTCGGCGGGTTGACCGTGATTCATCAGCCAGTTGAATAAATCAGGATCGTCAGACTCAAGCAGGCGTACAAACTGACGCTTATCGTCATCGCTCAGGCTGTCATACTCATACTCGAAGAAAGGCATGATAGAAATATCAAGTTCACGCATACCACGTCGACACGCCCAGTGAATACGGGCCTTGTTGTTAATATCCATGTTCTGTTTCCTGCATTACGTTTGGCACAGTTGGCACCCCGTCCAGTGTTCTTTATTTCTCTGCGGGGACACAAACTAGTGTAACGTGTTTTCGACCGTTTCTTTACTGGAATATTACGAACCTGAAGCAGGATTCCAGAAAAAAACCCTACCAGGATAGTGGATTACTCTGTTTTGCGTGGCGCTACGCATATCTGCGTTATGGCACGAATGGCCTGCTGAAAGCGCTTGCAATGATTACAGTCTCTTTTACCATTAGGCATTATCAAAGCGTTAAGCAATTCAGGATATCACTATGGCTTTTATTCCATTCTCTCCTCGCCAGCCCGCCGCCTCTGCGCGTTTGCCGCTGACGCTTATTTCTCTTGATGACTGGGCGCTGGCGACACTCACCGGTGCCGACAGCGAAAAGTATCTGCAGGGCCAGGTGACCGCTGACGTCAGCCTGATGAACGAACACCAGCATCTGCTGGCCGCGCACTGTGATCCAAAAGGCAAAATGTGGAGCAACCTGCGTCTGTTCCGTCGTCAGGACGGGTTTGCCTTTATTGAGCGCCGCAGCCTGCGCGATGCCCAACTGACCGAACTGAAAAAATACGCAGTCTTTTCCAAAGTCACTATTGCACCGGACGATGAGCATGTCCTGCTCGGTGTGGCAGGCTTCCAGGCACGCGCGGCGCTGAAAAATCTGTTCAGCGAGCTGCCGGATGCGGAAAAACAGCTGGTCAGCGAGGGCGCAACATCCATCCTGTGGTTTGAACACCCGGCGGAGCGTTTCCTGCTGGTGACGGATGCCGCCACTGCCGAACGCGTCACCGAGGCGCTTCGCGGTGAAGCACAGTTCAACAACAGCCAGCAGTGGCTGGCGCTGAACATTGAAGCAGGATTGCCGGTGATTGACGCGGCGAACAGCGCGCAGTTTATTCCGCAAGCAACCAACCTGCAGGCGCTGGGAGGCATCAGCTTTAAGAAAGGCTGCTATACCGGTCAGGAGATGGTGGCGCGTGCGAAATTCCGCGGAGCAAACAAGCGTGCATTATGGACGCTGGCGGGCCACGCCAGTCGCGTCCCGGAAGCGGGCGAAGATTTAGAGCTGAAGATGGGTGACAACTGGCGTCGTACCGGCACCGTTTTAGCCGCCGTGCAGTTGGATGATGGCCGTCTTCTGGTTCAGGCCGTGATGAATAACGATATGGAAGCCGACAGCGTGTTCCGCGTGCGTGACGATGCCAATACCCTGAGCATCGAGCCACTGCCATATTCACTGGAAGAGTGATGCGGTATCGCCCGGTGGTGAGATAAAAATAAAACGGTAACCAAAAGGTTACCGTTTTTTATTTTTGCACCCTCTTCCCGTGGGAAAGGGTATCAGGCCGCATTAAACTACACCTGCCCTACGTACAAATAAATCGCCAGGAAGTGGCACACGCTGCCGCCCAGCACAAAGCCGTGCCAGATGGCGTGGTTGTACGGAATACGCTTGCAGACGTAGAAAATTACGCCCAGCGAATAAACCACACCCCCCACCGCCAGAAGCGTCACGCCCCCTACCGCCAGCTTAATCGCCAGCTGATAAACCACAATCAGCGACAACCACCCCATCGTCAGATAGGTCACCAGCGACAGCACCTTAAACCGGTGTGCAATAGTTAACTTAAACAGGATCCCCAGCAGGGCCAGGCTCCAGATTACAATCATCAGGCCACGCGACAGCGGCGAGTTTAACCCCACCAGCAGGAAAGGCGTGTAAGTGCCTGCAATAAGAAGATAGATAGCGCAGTGGTCGAATTTCTTGAGCCAGATCTTAGCCCGTTGATGCGGAATAGCGTGGTACAGCGTCGACGCCAGAAACAGCAGGATCATACTCCCGCCATACAGGCTGTAACTGGTGATCGCCATCGCGCTGGCGTTGGTATCCACAGCCTGTACCAGTAGTAACACTAAACCGACAATCCCAAAAACCAGGCCAATGCCGTGGCTAATGCTGTTGGCTATTTCCTCAGCCAGCGAATATCCCTGTGCGATTAATGGCTTGCTCACCATAAGTAACTCCGGGAAAACTAAAGATGATTATTCATCGCCTGACTATGCTAACTGAGAATGATTCCAGTGAACACCTGTTAGCTAAAATAAAGTTAAAAGTAACATTTCCAATTTACAATCATATAATTACATTTTCATTTCAGCTAACACATGTTCCACATTACATTAAACGCATTTAAAATCAATCACATAAAACTGAGTCTGATCTGGATAGATTTCAACTATCACACTCCTGAGTGTCTCAAGGGGCATGTTCTCCTGCTGAGCGTGTTTTTCCGTGAGTGTATCCAGCGTGACGGTGGAGACTGCCCTCACTTCAATGGTGCAAAAATAACCGTCATCCTCATAACGCCCGACGCGCAAAACATCACCTTTTTTGAAATGTGATTCGCTTGCGTCCCGAATGGTAATAGTTTTACGCCCGGCCAGAATGTCATCCTGAAAACGCTGAAAAAAAGTGATGTCGTTTGACTGCATGTTATTATTCCCTGAAGAAAAGTCTGATGAGTGAGTGTAGCCATTGTGAGCATGTTCTCCCATTCCGCCGTTGCCAGTCTCAATAACCTGGAGATGATGGTCTACAACTATGTCATTAAAAATCGTGACAAAGTGACGTACATGACCATCCGCGAGCTGGCGGATGCGGCTGGCGTCTCAACCACCACGATCTTACGCTTTTGCCGCAAGCTCAACTGTGAAGGTTACTCTGAATTCCGCGTACGCTTTAAACTCTATTTAGAGCAGAACGAACCCCAGCAGGCGAATTTCGGTGCCAGTGAAATTATCAGCTTCTTTAAAAGTGTTAACAATGAAGAGTTCGATGCGTTACTGGATGACGCGGTAGATATTATTTTATCATCTGAACGAATTATATTTGTCGGCGCAGGTACGTCTGGTTCACTGGCAAAATATGGCGCACGCTTCTTTTCAAATATTGGTAAATTCAGCAATCATATCGATGACCCGTATTTCCCGGTCACTAATGATATGGCTAAAAATGCGCTGGCGATTGTACTGTCTGTCTCCGGTGAAACGGAAGAGATCCTGCGTTTCGCCAGCCAGTTCAGCCTGCACCACTGTAAGGTGCTCTCCATTACCAGCCACGAACACTCCCGTCTGGCAAAACTGGCGGACTTTAACCTCTCCTGGCATGTTCCACAAATGCGTATTGCGGGTGTTTACGATATTACCACCCAGATCCCCGTCATCTATATTCTGGAGTCGCTGGGGCGTAAGCTGGCGAAGAAATTAACGGAATAAAACACCCTGTTTTTTCGATGTAACAAATCACATTTCCCGTAAATTGTTATATCGTGACATTTAATTTCGCTTTGCTAGACTCGATACCAATAAGCCATTTATTGGGAATAGCAATAATGAAAAAACTCACCTTACCAAAAGACTTTTTATGGGGTGGCGCGGTTGCCGCTCACCAGGTTGAAGGCGGCTGGAACAAAGGCGGCAAAGGGCCGAGCATTTGTGACGTGTTGACCGGTGGAGCCCACGGCGTACCACGCGAAATCACGCAGGAAGTGGTGCCGGGTAAATACTATCCGAACCATGAAGCCATCGACTTCCACGGCCATTACAAAGAAGACATTAAGCTGTTTGCTGAGATGGGCTTCAAATGTTTTCGCACCTCTATCGCCTGGACCCGCATCTTCCCGAAAGGCGATGAAACCCAGCCAAATGAAGAAGGGCTGAAGTTCTACGACGACATGTTCGATGAACTGCTGAAGTACAACATCGAGCCAGTGATCACCCTCTCCCACTTCGAAATGCCGCTGCACCTGGTGCAGGAATACGGCGGCTGGACCAACCGCAAAGTGGTTGATTTCTTTGTACACTTCTCAGAGGTGGTCTTCGAGCGCTACAAGAGCAAGGTCAAATACTGGATGACCTTCAACGAAATCAACAACCAGCGTAACTGGCGTGCGCCACTGTTTGGCTACTGCTGCTCCGGCGTGGTTTATACCGGGCATGACAACCCGGAAGAGACCATGTATCAGGTGCTACACCACCAGTTCGTGGCCAGCGCACTGGCGGTGAAAGCGGCACGCCGTATTAACCCGGACATGAAAGTCGGCTGCATGCTGGCGATGGTTGCGCTATACCCATTCTCCTGCAAACCAGAAGACGTAATGTTCGCTCAGGAATCCATGCGCGAGCGCTATGTGTTTACCGACGTTCAGCTGCGGGGTTACTACCCAACGTATGTGCTGAACGAGTGGGAACGCCGTGGTTTCTCCATCAAAATGGAGGCCGGTGACGAGCAAATTCTGCGCGAAGGCACCTGCGATTATTTAGGCTTCAGCTACTACATGACCAACGCGGTAAAAGCGGAAGGCGGTACCGGCGATGCCATTTCTGGCTTTGAAGGCAGCGTACCAAACCCACACGTGAAAGCATCCGACTGGGGCTGGCAGATTGACCCGGTGGGTCTGCGTTATTCTCTGTGTGAGCTATACGAACGTTATCAGAAGCCGCTGTTCATCGTGGAAAACGGTTTTGGCGCTTACGATAAAGTGGAAGCCGACGGCAGTATCAATGATGACTACCGCATCGACTACCTGCGCGCCCACGTGGAAGAGATGATGAAAGCAGTCACCTATGACGGCGTGGATCTGATGGGTTACACACCGTGGGGCTGTATCGACTGCGTCTCTTTCACTACCGGCCAGTACAGCAAGCGCTACGGTTTTATCTACGTGAACAAACACGACGACGGCACCGGTGACATGTCCCGTTCCCGTAAGAAGAGCTTCGAGTGGTATAAAGGTGTGATTGCCAGCAACGGCGAGACGCTGTGATTTTTTGCCCGGTGGCGCTGTGCTTACCGGGCGTTTACTTCCCGCCCGCTAACTCAAGAAAACTCCCCGTCACATATGAAGCTTTCTCACTCAGTAGCCAGGCAATCGCCTGGGCCACCTCTTCCGGCTGGCCACCGCGCTGCATCGGCAATATTGATTTAACCCTATCGACACGACCCGGTTCACCACCAGACGCATGCATATCGGTATAGATAAAGCCAGGACGCACGCCATTTACCCGAATACCCTGTGCCGCGACTTCCAGAGAAAGTCCGGTGGTCAACGTATCCACAGCCCCTTTCGATGCCGCGTAATCAACGTATTCACCAGGTGAGCCAAGGCGTGCCGCTGCAGATGAAACATTCACAATCGCCCCACCCTTACCCCCGTGTTTAAACGACATCCGTTTAACCGCTTCACGACAGCAGAGGAAATACCCCGTCACGTTGGTGGACAACACACGATTGATCCGCTCGGCTGACAGGCTTTCAATGGTGGATTGTTCGAACAAAATCCCGGCGTTATTCACCAGCGCGGTGAGTGGCTCACCTTCGCGGTCAATGCTGTCGAACATCGCCAGTACCTGCGCTTCATCGCTGATATCCGCGCGCACGGCAAACGCTTTACCACCTGCGTCAACGATCTGATTAATCACGTCCGTTGCCGCCTTAATGTTGTGGTGATAGTTCACCGCCACAGTGTAACCTTCCCGGGCCAGTTGCAGTGCGGTAGCTTTACCAATACCGCGGCTGGCACCCGTCACAAGAGCAATTGCCATCGTATTCTCCCAATAAAAAAGCCGGGTGGCGCTAACGCCTACCCGGCCTACATTACTACAGCGAAATATTTACTGGTATTCGCTCATTGGTACACAGGAGCAGAACAAGTTACGGTCACCGTAAACGTCATCAAGACGCTTCACCGTCGGCCAGTATTTGTTTGCCACACCGGCCGGGAAGACAGCCAGTTCACGGGAGTAACCGTGAGTCCACTCTGCCACCAGCTCGTTCTGCGTGTGTGGCGCATTGACCAGTGGGTTATCTTCCAGCGTCCACTCGCCGTCCTGCACGCGATCGATCTCCATACGAATGGCCAGCATCGCGTCGATAAAGCGGTCCAGCTCGGCTTTACTCTCAGATTCCGTTGGCTCCACCATCAACGTACCCGCGACCGGGAATGACATGGTTGGCGCGTGGAAACCGTAGTCGATCAGGCGCTTGGCAATATCCAGTTCACTGATACCAGTTTGCTCTTTCAGCGGACGAATATCGAGGATGCACTCGTGCGCCACGCGACCATCGCGGCCAGTATAGAGCACCGGGAAGGCAGACTTCAGGCGGGTAGCAATGTAGTTGGCGTTCAGGATCGCCACCTGGCTTGCCTGCTTCAGCCCTTCCGCACCCATCATGCGGATATACATCCAGCTGATTGGCAGGATAGAAGCACTACCAAACGGTGCCGCAGAAACCGCACCCTGACGGGTCAGCATCCCTTCAATCTGCACCACGCTGTGACCCGGAACAAACGGTGCCAGGTGTGCTTTCACGCCGATTGGCCCCATACCCGGGCCGCCACCGCCGTGCGGAATGCAGAAGGTTTTGTGCAGGTTCAGGTGCGAAACGTCCGCGCCAATAAAGCCCGGAGAGGTGATCCCCACCTGAGCATTCATGTTTGCGCCATCAAGATACACCTGGCCGCCAAACTGATGCACCACTTCACACACTTCACGGATCGTCTCTTCGTACACACCGTGGGTGGACGGGTAGGTCACCATGATGCAGGAGAGCTTATCGCCCGCCTGTTCGGCTTTGGCACGCAGATCGGCCAGATCGATGTTTCCGTTCTTATCGCAGGCAACCACCACCACTTCCATCCCCGCCATCTGTGCAGAGGCCGGGTTGGTGCCGTGCGCGGAGCTTGGGATCAGGCAGATATCACGATGCCCTTCATTGCGGCTTTCGTGATAATGGCGGATCGCCAGCAGGCCCGCGTATTCACCCTGCGCGCCGGAGTTTGGCTGCATGCAGAGCGCGTCATAGCCGGTCAGTTTCACCAGCCAGTCGGAGAGCTGGTTAATCATCAGGTGATAACCTTCCGCCTGCTCAGCCGGGCAGAACGGGTGCAGTTCAGAAAACTCAGGCCAGGTGATTGGGATCATCTCTGCCGCGGCGTTCAGCTTCATGGTGCAGGAGCCCAGCGGGATCATCGCCTGGTTCAGCGCCAAATCTTTACGTTCCAGAGAGTGCATATAACGCATCATCTCGGTTTCGCTGTGATAGCGGTTGAAGACCGGGTGCGTCAGAATCGCGTCGTCACGCAGCATGCTTACCTGAATGGAGCGGCTGTCGAGCGCGACTTCTTTGTCGAGCGTATCAATGCCCAGGCCATGTGAATCGCCCAGTAACACGTTAAACAGGTGCAGGATGTCTTCACGGGTGGTGCTTTCATCCAGCGTAATGCCCACTGCATTGTGGATATCGCTACGCAGGTTGATTTCTGCCGCATCGGCGCGAGCCAGAACAGCCGCTTTATCAGCCACTTCCACACACAGGGTATCGAAGTAGTGCGCGTGACGCAGCTTAAGACCTTTCTGTTGCAGACCGCAGGCCAGAATATCGGTCAGGCGGTGAATGCGGCTGGCAATGCGTTTCAGGCCGACCGGGCCGTGGAATACGGCATACAGGCTGGCGATGTTCGCCAGCAGCACCTGTGAGGTACAGATGTTGGAGTTCGCTTTCTCGCGGCGGATATGCTGCTCACGAGTCTGCATCGCCATGCGCAGCGCGGTGTTACCGGCGGCATCTTTTGAGACACCGATAATACGGCCTGGCATAGAGCGTTTGAATTCATCTTTTGCAGCGAAAAACGCAGCGTGTGGGCCGCCGTAACCCATTGGCACGCCGAAGCGTTGTGCAGAGCCGAAGACGATATCCGCACCCTGTTTACCTGGTGCGGTCAACAGTACCAGCGCCATAAAATCAGCGGCTACGCTCACAACCACTTTGCGGGATTTAAGTTCGGTAATCAGTGCGCTGTAGTCGTGTACTTCACCGGTAGTGCCCACCTGCTGCAGCAGCACACCAAAGACATCCTGGTGATCCAGCACTTTATCGGCATCATCAACAATCACCTCAAAACCGAAGGTTTCTGCACGGGTGCGAACCACATCCAGCGTCTGCGGGTGTACATCTGCCGCCACGAAGAAACGGTTAGCATTTTTCAGCTTGCTCACACGCTTCGCCATTGCCATCGCTTCGGCAGCAGCAGTCGCTTCATCTAACAGGGAGGCGGAAGCAATGTCCATGCTGGTCAGATCCAGCGTCACCTGCTGGAAGTTCAGCAGCGCTTCCAGACGGCCCTGAGATACTTCCGGCTGATATGGGGTATACGCGGTGTACCAGCCTGGGTTTTCCAGCATATTGCGCAGGATCACCGGCGGTAACTGCACGTTGGTGTAACCCATGCCAATGTAAGACTTATAGCGCTTGTTGAGGCTGGCAATCGCCTTCAGCTCCGCGAGTGCGGCGAATTCAGTGGTCGCGTCACCAACCTGAGGTGGCGTTGCAAGCTGGATGTCTTTTGGCACGATCTGGCCAATCAGTGCATTGAGTGAATCCGCGCCAACTGTATTCAGCATCTCCTGCTGTTGCTGAGCATCCGGCCCAATGTGACGTTCAATGAAAGCGCCACGGTTTTCAAGCTGGCTTAAAGTCTGTGTCATGAGCGATGGTTCCTGAAACGTGCAGTGAATGTGTTTTCTCCCTCTCCCTTAGGGAGAGGGCTGGGGTGAGGGTGTCGTCTGTTCCCCTCACCCTACCCTCTCCCCAAAGGGGAGAGGGATAATGGCTTACTCGTCTTCTAACAGGGCTTCGTACGCGGTTGCATCCAGTAATGCGGCAACCTGCGATTCGTCGCTGGCTTTGATCTTGAAGATCCAGCCACCTTCATATGGCTCGCTGTTCACCAGCTCCGGGGAGTCGCTCAGCGCGTCATTCACGGCAACAACTTCACCGCTAATCGGGGCATAGATGTCAGAGGCCGCTTTTACGGACTCCGCCACAGCACAGTCATCACCGGCGCTTACGGTTGTGCCCACTTCAGGCAGGTCAACAAACACCATGTCGCCCAGCAGCTCTTGCGCATGCTCGGTGATCCCTACGGTGTAAGTGCCGTCCGCCTCTTTGCGCAGCCACTCGTGTTCTTTGCTGTATTTCAGTTCTGCTGGCACATTGCTCATTGAAGTTCTCCTGATAAAAATGATTAGGCGACCGGCTTACCGGCGCGAACAAAAATAGGTTTGGTCACGTTGACCGGCATTTCACGATTGCGGATTTGCACCACTGCCGTTTCGCCAATACCTGCCGGAACACGTGCCAGTGCAATACTGTAACCCAGCGTCGGGGAGAAGGTACCGCTGGTGATCACGCCTTCGAGGTGGTTACCGTCGGTATCCGTAAAACGCACCGGCAGCTCACCGCGCAGCACGCCTTTCTCGGTCATCACCAGGCCAACCAGCTGTTCCGTACCTTTTTCACGCTGCATTTCCAGCGCTTCACGACCAATAAATTTACGGTCAACAGGTTCCCACGCGATGGTCCAGCCCATGTTGGCCGCCAGCGGAGAAACGCTTTCATCCATCTCCTGACCGTAGAGGTTCATGCCTGCTTCCAGACGCAGCGTATCGCGTGCGCCCAGACCGGCTGGCTTAACGCCCGCTTCCACCAGCGCACGCCAGAAATCAGCGGCCTTCTCATTCGGCATGGCAATTTCATATCCCGCTTCACCGGTATAACCCGTGGTCGCGATAAACAGATCGCCTGCCTGTACGCCAAAGAACGGCTTCATCCCGGCAGTGGCTTTACGCTGTTCATCGCTGAACAGAGAGGCCGCTTTCGCCTGCGCGTTCGGCCCCTGTACGGCGATCAACGACAGATCGTCACGGACAGTGATATCGACAGAGAACGGTTCGGCGTGTTGGGAAATCCAGGAGAGGTCTTTTTCGCGGGTGGCGGAGTTTACAACGAGGCGGAAGAAATCTTCAGTGAAGTAATAGACGATAAGGTCATCAATCACGCCAGCGGAGGCATTTAGCATGCCGGTGTAGAGCGCTTTACCTGGCACTTTCAGCTTTGCGACGTCGTTTGCCAGCAGATAACGCAGAAACTCCCGGGTGCGGCTACCGCGCAGATCGACAATGGTCATGTGGGACACGTCGAACATACCGGCATCGGTGCGCACCGCGTGGTGCTCATCAATTTGTGAGCCGTAGTGCAGCGGCATCATCCAGCCGTGGAAGTCCACCATGCGTGCGCCGCATAACACGTGTTGTTCGTACAAAGGAGTCTGTTGAGCCATCTTTTCCTCGTTGAATAAGCAGGGCTATCTTGCATTTCGCACGCATAAAAACTGCCGCGAAACCCGGCGTCGACCTCGCTTGTGAGCATCGACGCAAACGTTCTCTTTTACCTGAACTTACCACCGAAACCGGCGATTAACCATAAGGTAAAACAGGTCATCACATTAGCTTATGACCAAAAAACGCTGAAAAGCCTACAGAGTTATTCACTGTGAAAATGCGATTAAACCCGCATAAAATTAACATTGCTCTAACAGGATTTAGCACATGGTGATATTTCATGCGGAAAAACGGACAAAATTTCCGTATCAGAAAAATAGCCAGATTAGATAATCTAATGCGAAAAATGACGTAAAATTAGAATATTTCAAACGAGCGAATTTCCCCGGCACAGAGGCCGGGAAAATAAAGTGTGATGGGGGTCAATATTAGCGTTTAACGTAACCAGTCAGGAAGATCGTTAAGACCCATCGCCTGACGAAGGAGTTGAGGTTTGACGCCAGGGAGGGTGTCGGCAAGTTTCAGACCGATATCGCGCAGCAGTTTTTTCGCCGGGTTAGCCCCGGCAAACAGCTCGCGGAAACCCTGCATGCCCGCCAGCATCATCGCCGCACTGTGCTTACGGCTACGCTCGTAGCGACGCAGATAGAGATGCTGACCAATGTCTTTGCCTTCACGATGCAGACGACGCAGCTCTTCAACCAGTTCAGCCGCATCCATAAAGCCGAGATTAACACCCTGTCCGGCCAGCGGATGAATGGTATGCGCCGCATCCCCCACCAGCGCCAGACGGTGCGCCGCGAACTGACGCGCGTAACGACCGGTTAGCGGAAATACCTGGCGCTCGCTCTCAAGCGAACACAGACCCAGACGATTATCAAACGCCATGCACAGCGCCTGGTTAAATGCCTCCGGTGTGGCTTCCTGCATGAGCTGCGCTTTTTCAGGCACTAAAGACCAGACAATGGAGCACAGATGCGGATCGCTCAACGGCAGGAACGCCAGAATGCCGTCGTTGTGGAAAATCTGACGTGCGACACCGCCGTGCGGTTCTTCAGTGCGGATCGTCGCCACCAGCGCATGGTGGCGGTAATCCCAGAAAGTCAGCGGAATGTCTGCCTTGTTACGCAGCCAGGAGTTAGCGCCATCAGCACCCACCACCAGACGCGCGGTCAACATGTCGCCACTTTGCAGGGTGATAAACGCCTCGTTTTCACCCCACGCCACCTGCTGGATTTGCGCGGGTGCCATCAGCGTAACATCGCTGCAGGACTGTGCTTTTTGCCACAATGCATGGTGGATCACGGCATTTTCGATGATATGGCCCAGATGGCTATAGCCCATGCTTTCGTCATCAAACGCAATATGACCAAAACTGTCTTTGTCCCACACTTCCATACCGTGATAGCAGCTGGCACGCTGCGCGACGATACCTGACCAGACGCCAATGCGCGTCAGGAGCTTTTCGCTGGCAGCATTGATTGCCGACACGCGGAGTTCCGGCGGCGCATCAGGTGCTACGGGCTGCGGCTGCTTTTGTTCCAGCACGGCCACACGCAGGCCGCTTCCCTGTAACCCACAGGCCAGCGCCAGTCCTACCATTCCGCCGCCAACAATGGCGACATCAACATTTTGCACGGTGATAACTCCTTAACGCGCGACCCAACCAAGAGTCCGCTGCGCCAGCACGTCACGTGCCGGAATGAATAATTCCATCGCCATCAGCCCAAGGTTGCGACCCGCAACCAACGGAGCCCAGCGATTGGCAAACAGATGCACCAGACCATCGGTGACACCGATAGTCGCCTCTTTATCAGCCTGGCGTCGTTTCTGGTAATGGCTTAGCACCGAATACGCACCACAATCTTTTTGCTCGTCCCACGCCTGAGAAAGCGTTTCCGCCAGGCTCATGACATCGCGCAGCCCAAGATTAAACCCCTGCCCCGCAATGGGGTGTAGCGTCTGCGCGGCGTTGCCCACCAGCGCCACGCGATGAGAGATGGACTGAGATGCCGTCGTCAGTGACAGCGGGTAAACCGTCCGTTTTCCCGCATGGGTAATTCGCCCCAGCCGCCAGCCGAAGGCTTTTTGCAGCTCGGTACAAAAACGTTCGTCGGACCAGGAGAGCACGTCGTCCGCCTTCTCCTGTGGATGGCACCACACCAGCGAGCAACGCCCGTTCGACATCGGTAACATCGCCAGCGGGCCATACTGCGTAAACCGCTCAAATGCCCGGCCATTGTGTGGGCCTGCCGTTGAGACATTCGCAATGACCGCCACCTGACCATAAGACTGTTGCCGCCACTCCACGCCACACTGAGTACCCAGTGCAGAGCGCGAACCATCCGCCGCGACCAGAAGCTGGCCGTCAAGAGTTGTGCCATTTTCCAGCGTGACGCGAACCGCATCTTCACTGCGACTAAAGCTGGCAACACGCGCCGGACAGTGCAACGTCACGCCCGGGGCATCCTGTAACAACCGGAACAGACGTAACCCAACATCGTGCAATTCAACTACATGACCCAGGGCATCAATACGGTAATCATGCGCGTCCAGGGTCACAAAACCAGCATGGCCGCGATCGCTAACATGAACAGTGTTAATCGCCGTCGCACAGTCTGCAATCGCCTGCCAGATGCCAATACGCGAGAGCTGCTGACATGTTCCCTGCGCCAGCGCAATGGCGCGGGCATCAAAACCGGGGTGATCTGATGCCTGTGCTGCAACGGCCTCCACCAGATGCACCGGAAGTTGCCCTTGTGTCAGATGCGAGATTGCCAGCGCCAGAGTGGCCCCGGTCATACCACCGCCAACGATGATCACGCTCATACGCGTGCCGCTGCCATCAGCGCCTCAATGTCGTCAGCTTTTTTCACGACGCCCGCGGTCAGGTTTTCGTTACCGGTTTCAGTGATGACGATGTCGTCTTCAATACGAATGCCAATCCCGCGGTATGCTTCTGGCACGTCAGCATCCGGTGCGATGTACAGCCCCGGTTCGACGGTCAGAACCATACCCGGCTCCAGCACACGTGAGCGTTCAGGGCCATAAGCCCCCACATCATGCACATCCAGCCCCAGCCAGTGGCTCAGGCCGTGCATAAAGTACGGGCGATGGGCATTCTCCGTAATCAGGGTATCCACATCGCCTTTCAGAATGCCAAGTTTAACCAGACCGGTAATCATGATGCGCACGACTTCACCGGTGACTTCCTGAATGGAGATCCCCGGACGATACAGGGTCAGCGCCGTTTCCAGGGATTCGAGCACAATGTCATAGACCGCGCGCTGAGCCGGGGAGAATTTACCGTTCACCGGGAACGTACGGGTAATGTCACCCGCGTAGCCCTGATATTCACAACCCGCGTCAATCAGTACCAGATCGCCGTCGCGCAGTTCACTTTCGTTTTCGGTGTAATGCAGGATACAGCCATTTTCCCCACCGCCCACAATGGTGTTATAGGAAGGAAAACGCGCGCCGTGGCGATTAAATTCATGCTGAATTTCGCCTTCAAGTTGATATTCGAAGATACCGGGACGGCATTTTTCCATCGCACGGGTATGCGCCAGTGCGCTGATTTCACCCGCGCGACGCATCGTGTTAAGTTCTTCTTCGGACTTGAACAGACGCATTTCGTGTACCACCGGACGCCAGTCCGTCAGCGTAGCGGGGGCAGACAGGTTCTGACGCGAGCCTTTACGCAGCTTATCCAGCGCGGTAAAGACAATCTCATCAGCATACGCATATTCGCCCTGCGCGTGATAAAGCACATCAAGGCCGTTGAGCAGTTGATAGAGCTGCTGATTGATTTCGCTAAACGCCAGCGCACGGTCAACACCCAGCTTCGCCGGTGCGGCCTCTTGCCCCAGACGGCGGCCAAACCAGATTTCGGCAGCCAGATCGCGTACGCGGTTGAAAATCACGCTGTGGTTGTGGGTGTCATTGCTCTTGATCAGTACCAGTACCGCTTCCGGCTCGTTAAACCCGGTGAAATACCAGAAATCGCTGCTCTGACGATAGGGGTATTCACTGTCGGCACTGCGCGTCACCTCAGGGGCGGCAAAAATCAGCGCGGCGCTTCCCGGCTGCATTTTAGCCAACAGCGCCTGACGACGGCGAGAATACTCTTGATTCGAGATAACCATGACACCCTCCTGTGCGTTGTTTTTCTTAATGTAAGGTTGGCTTGCGTACTTCCGGCGCGGTTGGCTGCGAGCGCGTAAAGTTGTCGTGGCACAGCAGTGCGGCAACGCGGACGTACTCGATGATCTCTTCGAGGGACATTTCCAGCTCTTCCTGATCTTCATCTTCGTCGTAGCCGAGCTGCGCAATGTTACGCAGATCGTCGATTGCTTCACCCGCTTCGCCGGTCACTTTATCGAGCTTAGGCTGAGTCACGCCCAGCCCCAGCAGGTAGTGGTTTACCCAACCTGCAAGCGCATCGGCGCGATCGAACACGCTGACGTCGTCCCCTTCAGGCAGATAAAGCTGAAAAAGGAAGCCATCATCTTCCAGCGAATCGCTGATTGCCGCGTGCATTTTACGCAGCGCTTCCGCCAGTTCGTGACCAAACGCCAGCCCCTCGTTCGTCAGGTCGTGGATCAGCGGCTGCCAGGAGCTGTCGCTGTTTCCGCCGCACAGCATGCCACTGATCAGACCGTGCATTTCGGCAGGGGTTAAACCCACTCCCTGCTGGTTCAGTAACTGGTTTAAATCGTTGTAACCAGGCATTTCGTTCTGTATAGACATACGCATTCGTCATCAAAGGGAGGAATATTCATGATATGCTACCACTTTGGACCCTGGTGATACCAGAAAAGGGCTTGTATCTTCACATCAGGGTAGCTATAGTGTCGCCCCTTCGCAGCCCCCGGGGCAGTAAGCGAAGGCAGCGCAGTCAATCAGCAGGAAGGTGGCATGTCTGCACAACCCGTCGATCTCCAGATTTTTGGCCGTTCACTGCGAGTGAATTGTCCACCTGAACAAAGGGATGCTTTGAATCAGGCTGCGGACGATTTGAATCAGCGGTTGCAAGATCTTAAAGAACGCACTAGAGTCACAAATACTGAGCAGCTGGTCTTTATTGCCGCGTTGAACATCAGCTATGAGCTGACTCAGGAAAAGGCGAAAACCCGCGACTACGCGGCAAGCATGGAGCAGCGCATTAAGATGCTTCAGCAGACCATTGAACAGGCATTGCTTGATCAAGGTCGCAATCCCGAAAGACCGGGACCCAAGTTTGAATAACACTTTGCAGTTGACTATGGTAGAGTAACTGTGAAGACAAAATTTCTCTGAGATGTTCGCAAGCGGGCCAGTCCCCTGAGCCGATATTTCATACCACAAGAATGTGGCGCTCCGTGGTTGGTGAGCATGCTCGGTTCGTCCGAGAAGCCTTAAAACTATGACGACACATTCACCTTGAACCAAGGGTTCAAGGGTTACAGCCTGCGGCGGCATCTCGGAGATTCCCTCTTTCTTCTTCTACCAACTACCATGACTCTACTTTCTGAAGTTTCTGCCTCACGCCAGGACATCCGTCAGTTAATCCGTAAACGTCGTCGCGCGTTAACCCCCGAACAGCAAGTGCATTTTGCGCAGCATGCCGCCGCCCGAATGATGGCGTATCCGCCTGTAGTGATGGCGCACACGGTCGCCCTGTTTCTCTCGTTTGATGGCGAGCTGGATACTCAGCCGCTCATCGAACAGCTCTGGCGCGCCGGGAAGAAAGTTTACCTGCCAGTGTTACATCCGTTTAGCGAAGGAAACCTGTTGTTTCTGCACTACCATCCTCACAGCGAGCTGGTGGTGAATCGACTGAAAATCACCGAACCCAAACTCGACGTCCGGGACGTACTGCCGCTTGCCGCGCTGGATGTGTTGATCACGCCGCTCGTGGCGTTTGACCAGCAAGGTCAGCGCTTAGGAATGGGGGGCGGTTTTTACGACAGAACGCTGCAAAACTGGCGGCAGCACAGGCTACAACCGGTAGGATACGCGCATGACTGTCAGGGCGTAGAAGCGCTGCCGGTGGAGAAATGGGATATTCCACTGCCTGCGGTGGTGACGCCATCGAAACTGTGGGAGTGGAGATAAAAGCAAAAACGGTAACAGCCGTTACCGTTTGTAGTGCTTGCCCCCTCACCGACAGGGGAGAGGGCATCAGGCGGCAATCATCTCAATAAAGCAGACGCGCGCGAATCGTCCCCGGAAGCGCCTTCATACTCAGCAGCGCTTTCTCGGCAACGTCGTCATCCGCTTCAATATCAATAACCACGTAACCCATCTGAGAGTTCGTTTGCAGGTACTGCGCGGCAATGTTCACGCCCTGCTCAGCAAAGATTTTGTTGATGGCGGTCAGCACGCCCGGGCGGTTTTCGTGAATATGCAACAGACGACGACCACCGTGCAACGGCAGAGACACTTCCGGGAAGTTCACCGCAGAAAGCGTAGAACCGTTGTCGGAATATTTGCTCAGTTTACCCGCAACTTCCAGACCGATGTTCTCCTGCGCTTCCTGCGTTGAACCACCGATGTGTGGCGTCAGGATCACGTTGTCAAACTCGCACAGCGGAGAGTTAAACGGATCGCTGTTGGTTGCCGGCTCAGTCGGGAATACGTCAATGGCCGCACCTGCCAGATGTTTACGCTTCAGCGCATCACACAGCGCCGGGATGTCAACAACCGTACCGCGTGCCGCGTTGATCAGCAGTGAACCCGGCTTCATCAGCGCCAGCTCTCCCGCTCCCATCATGTTTTTGGTGGACGCATTTTCCGGAACGTGCAGGCTGACAACGTCACTCATGTTCAGCAGGTCGGACAAATGTTGAACCTGAGTCGCGTTACCCAGCGGTAGCTTGCTTTCAATGTCGTAGAAGAAAACATGCATCCCCAGCGATTCAGCCAGAATACCCAGCTGTGTACCAATGTGGCCGTAACCGATGATACCCAGTTTTTTGCCACGCGCTTCAAAGGAACCTGAAGCCAGTTTGTTCCACACACCGCGGTGCGCTTTGGCGTTCGCCTCGGGAATACCGCGCAGCAGCAGCAGCAGTTCGCCAATCACTAACTCCGCCACGGAACGGGTGTTGGAGAACGGGGCGTTAAAGACAGGAATACCGCGTTTTGCCGCTGCACTCAGGTCTACCTGGTTGGTGCCGATGCAGAAACAGCCAATAGCAACCAACTTTTCCGCCGCAGCAATAACATCTTCAGTCAGGTGAGTACGGGATCGCAGGCCAATGAAGTGGGCATCACGGATGGACGCTTTCAGCTCTTCTGTGTCCAGCGCGCCTTTGTGAAATTCGATGTTGGTGTAACCTGCCGCACGAAGGTTATCGAGTGCTTTCTGATGCACGCCTTCTACAAGCAGGAATTTAATCTTGTCTTTCTCCAGTGATACCTTTGCCATTTACCCGACCCTGTTTTTGTCTGAACTGATGTTGTGCTGGATTTAAATCCGCTGTAGTCAACATATCAAAAAAAACTATTGCAGCAATATGAACGTTTGCGTCGGCTCCCTGAAGAAAAGTCATACAGAGCAAAATGACAGAGGAAAATGCTACGGAATTTTACGAATACGGCAGGATCGGCAAAAGAGGCACAAAAACGTGACACAAGTCACCGAATTTAGCTTTTCAAAAATTTTTTAGCGGGGGGAGTCTCCCCCCGTCAGATCATTTTACGATGGTTTTCACGCCGTCAGCCGTGCCGATCAGCGCCACATCCGCGCCACGGTTGGCAAATAGCCCTACGGTCACTACGCCCGGAATGCCGTTGATGGCATTTTCCAGCGCGATAGCGTCCAGAATTTCCAGACCGTGAACGTCGAGGATCACGTTACCATTGTCGGTCACAACACCCTGGCGGTATTCCGGACGACCACCCAGTTTCACCAGTTCACGTGCGACGGCACTGCGTGCCATTGGGATCACTTCGACCGGCAGCGGGAAGTTACCCAGAATATCCACCTGCTTGGACGCATCGGCAATACAGATAAATTTGTCTGCAACGGAGGCGATGATCTTTTCACGCGTCAGCGCTGCGCCACCGCCCTTGATCATCTGCATATGGCCGTTGATTTCATCCGCACCATCAACGTAAATCCCCAGACGGTCCACTTCGTTCAGGTCGAAAACGGTAATGCCGAGGCTTTTCAGCTTTTCCGTGGACGCATCAGAGCTGGAAACCGCGCCCTCGATTTGCCCCTTCATCGTGCCCAGCGCATCGATAAAGTGTGCCGCCGTCGATCCAGTGCCAACACCGACAATGGTACCGGGTTGCACGTACTGGAGAGCGGCCCATCCTACTGCTTTTTTCAGTTCATCCTGCGTCATGATCGTTTGCCTGTGGTATGAAAACTTAGGGCGCATTATAGAACACGTCAGGTGGAATTCGTCTGCCACAAAAGGAAAATTGTGTCATAGTGCAGAATAAGCAAAATTCAGGAGCCAGCTATAGCAATGAAACGTCCGGACTACAGAACACTACAGGCACTTGATGCTGTTATTCGTGAACGCGGTTTTGAGCGCGCAGCGCAGAAGTTGTGCATTACTCAGTCCGCCGTGTCACAGCGTATCAAGCAGCTTGAAAACATGTTCGGGCAACCACTGCTGGTGCGTACCGTGCCACCACGTCCCACAGAGCAAGGACAAAAACTGCTTGCCCTGCTGCGTCAGGTTGAACTGCTGGAAGACGAGTGGCTGGGTGATGAACAGACAGGTTCCACGCCGCTGTTGCTGTCGCTGGCGGTGAACGCCGACAGTCTGGCAACCTGGCTGCTGCCCGCGCTTGCGCCGGTGCTTGCCGACTCCCCTATCCGCCTGAATCTGCAGGTTGAAGATGAAACGCGTACCCAGGAGCGCCTGCGTCGTGGTGAAGTAGTCGGGGCGGTGAGTATCCAGCCTCAGGCACTGCCAAGTTGCCTGGTGGATCAACTGGGTGCGCTGGATTATCTGTTTGTCGGTTCAAAAGCCTTTGCTGAGCGTTATTTCCCGAATGGCGTTACCCGCGCCGCGCTGCTTAAGGCCCCAGCCGTCGCATTCGACCATCTGGATGATATGCATCAGGCTTTCCTGCAGCAAAACTTCGACCTGCCGCCAGGCAGCGTACCGTGTCATATCGTGAACTCATCCGAAGCCTTTGTGCAGCTTGCCCGTCAGGGAACCACCTGCTGCATGATCCCGCATCTGCAGATTGAAAAAGAGTTGAAAAGCGGTGAGCTGATTGACCTGACGCCGGGATTATATCAGCGCCGGATGCTCTACTGGCACCGTTTTGCACCGGAAAGCCGTATGATGCGCAACGTCACCGACGCACTGCTGGCTTACGGGCATAAGGTGTTGAGACAGGATTAAAAAATAAGCCGGGTGAAGGCAACGCCTTACCCGGCCTACAGGTTACTGAGCGGGTTTCTGCTCTGCTGCAGCAGGCTCCAGCTGGAACACGACATCAACCTGATCGTCAAACTGGATCGTCGGCTGCTCATAGGTTTCCTGAGCGGAAACTGGCGCAGCATCGGCCTTCATCATACGAACCATCGGGCCTGGCTGATAATTGGAGACGTGATAGCGCACGCTATACACCGGGCCAAGCTTACTGTTAAAGCCGGAAGCCAGTTGTTGCGCCTGATGGACTGCATCATTAATCGCCGCTTTACGTGCTTCGTCTTTGTATTTCTCCGGTTGCGCAACGCCCAGTGAAACGGAACGAATTTCGTTCAGCCCCGCCTTCAGCGCGCCATCCAGCAGCGAATTCAGCTTATCAAGCTGGCGCACAGTCACTTCGACGGTACGCACGGCACGGTAACCTTTCAGGATACTTTTGCCGTTCTGGTAGTCATAATCCGGCTGGGTACGCAGGTTGGCAGAATTGATATCTTTTTTAACGACACCATTCTGTTCCAGGAAAGAGAGATATTGCGCAACACGATCGTCAGCCTGCTTCTTGGCTGAAGCAGCATCTTTTGCAGACACATTCACTTCAATTGCCAGGGTCGCGACATCCGGTACCGCATCCACGCTCGCCGTGCCTGAAGTGACAATGTGCGGACCGGCAGGCAACTCATTCGCCTGTACCGACACCGCACCTAAACTCACTAATGCCGCCAGGGCCATCACTTTAAACTTCACTGTCATTCCTCCATGTTGCGAAGAGTGCCCCATAAACAGGGCACATGCCAGCAAGCTTAGCGGGTCTTGCTCAGTTGTCCATAAGACAACACTTAGTTGAGTAATCCCTGAACGTGATGAACACCCTCTTTCGCCAGTTGAAAAGCGATAAACCACATCACTATTCCCACCAGCGTATTGATGATGCGTTGTGCTTTGGCGGTGCGCAAACGCGGTGCCAGCCACGCCGCCAGCATGGCAAGACCAAAGAACCAGAGGAATGATGCGCTAACCGTACCCAGCGCGAACCAGCGCTTCGGTTCAACATCCAGTTGTCCACCCAGGCTACCCAGCACCACAAAGGTATCAAGATAGACATGCGGATTAAGCCAGGTAACCGCCAGCATGGTGACGATAATCTTCCAGCGCCCCTGCTTCATCACTTCCGCACTCGCCAGTTCAAGATTGCTGCTCAGTGCCGTTTTCAATGCGCCAAAGCCGTACCACAACAGGAATGCCACCCCGCCCCAGGTGACCAGCGTCAGTAGCCACGGAGACTGCATCAGTAAAGCACTGCCGCCAAATATCCCGGCGCAAATCAGAAGCAAATCACTGACCGCGCACAGTAGCGCAATCATCAGGTGATACTGGCGGCGAATACCCTGGTTCATCACAAACGCATTCTGCGGGCCGAGGGGCAGGATCATGGCCGCGCCTAACGCAAGACCTTGAAAATAATAAGATAACATGACGAGATTCTCACAGAGTTGTCCTGGGAGCTGACTATACTGCGAGAGTGACATTAGAGGAAATTGATAATATTAATCGGGGATTAGTCACGCTAATAAAAAAGCCCGGTGGCGTTAGCGCTTACCGGGCCTACGGCGAAAGAGGATTACTCGGTCTCTTTCACCTTTTTGACGTTCACATCCATCTGTGGATACGGGAAGCTGATGCCGTTAGCATCGAACTCACGTTTGATGCGTTCCAGCACGTCCCAGTAAACGTTTTGCAGATCGCTGCTTTTGCTCCAGATACGCACCACAAAGTTAATGGATGACGCGCCCAGTTCGTTCAGACGGACGATCTGCTCTTTATCTTTCAGAATGCGATCGTCAGAAGCGATGATACCCGCGATAAGCGATTTTACCTGATCGATGTCGGAGTCGTATGCCACGCTGATAATCAGCTCATTACGGCGCGCTGGCTCGCGGGAAAAATTGATAATGTTACCCGCGATAATTTTCCCGTTCGGCACTACCACAATACGGCCATCGACGGTACGCAAGGTCGTTGAGAAAATCTGCACCTGCAGTACAGTTCCGGCAATGCCCCCCAGATCAACATACTCACCTGAGCGGAACGGACGGAAGGTGACCAGCAGCACACCTGCCGCCAGGTTCGAGAGCGAACCCTGCAGCGCCAGACCAATAGCCAGACCGGCTGCACCGAGCACCGCGATCACCGATGCGGTCTGTACACCTACACGTCCCAGTGCGGCAATCAAGGTAAAGGCGACGATGCCATAGCGCACCAGCGCAGAAAGGAAGTCCGCAACCGTGGCATCGATATGACGTGCCAGCATCACCCGGTTAACGGTATTCGATATGATTCGCGCCGCGATCATCCCGATAATGATGATGGCAATAGCCGCAACGATGTTTACGGCATAACTCAGCAATAATTCCTGGTTGCGCTCAAGCCAGGTACCGGCGTTATTGATGCTGTCAACGACATCAAACTGTTCCATTTACTCTTCCTTTTGATAAACCCAAACACAAAAATCCATCCCCCGTGGAAACAGGCAGATCCGTAAAGGGTAAACAAAAAGCGCAGATATTGCCAAACAGATCACAAAACGGTGATGGGCAGGCTGTTGAAAAGCCCAAAAAAAAGGCCCGCATTTGCGGGCCTCCGATGCTGTTAGCAGCTCAAATTACAGAACGTCGATCGCGTTCAGTTCTTTGAATGCCTGCTCCAGACGCGTCACCATAGAGGTCTGTGCTGCACGCAGCCATACGCGTGGATCGTAGTATTTCTTGTTCGGCTGGTCTTCGCCTTTCGGGTTGCCCAGCTGACCCTGCAGGTAAGCTTCGTTGGTTTTGTAGTATTGCAGGATACCGTCCCAGGTTGCCCATTGGGTGTCGGTATCGATGTTCATTTTCACTACGCCGTAGCTTACGGAGTCTTTGATTTCCTGAGCAGAAGAACCGGAACCGCCGTGGAAGACGAAGTTCAGGCTATTGTGCGGCAGGTTGTGTTTCTTAGAAACATATTCCTGAGAATCACGCAGGATGGTTGGGGTCAGAACAACGTTACCTGGTTTGTAAACGCCGTGTACGTTACCGAAGGACGCTGCAATGGTGAAGCGTGGGCTGATTTTGCTCAGCTCGGTGAACGCGTAATCAACGTCTTCTGGCTGGGTGTACAGTGCAGAAGCGTCCATGTGGCTGTTGTCCACGCCGTCTTCTTCACCACCGGTGCAACCCAGTTCGATTTCCAGGGTCATGTCCATTTTGGACATACGCGCCAGGTATTTGGAGCAGATTTCGATGTTTTCGTGCAGAGACTCTTCAGACAGGTCGATCATGTGAGAAGAGAACAGTGGCTTACCGGTAGCCGCGAAGTGTTTTTCACCTGCGTCCAGCAGACCGTCGATCCACGGCAGCAGTTTCTTCGCGCAGTGGTCAGTGTGCAGAATGACAGGAACACCGTAGTGTTCAGCCATCTGGTGTACATGGTGCGCACCAGAGATAGCACCCAGGATTGCAGCACCCTGAGGAACGTCAGTTTTCACGCCTTTACCTGCGATGAACGCAGCGCCGCCGTTAGAGAACTGTACGATAACCGGCGCTTTAACTTTTGCAGCGGTTTCCAGTACGGCGTTAATGGAGTCAGTACCCACGCAGTTAACTGCTGGCAGAGCAAAGTTGTTTTCTTTAGCTACCTGGAACACTTTCTGTACGTCATCACCAGTGATCACGCCAGGTTTTACGAAATCAAAAATTTTAGACATGTTGCTTAGTCCTGTATCTTCGGCCGTTAGAAAAGGTGCGAGCTCTTAAAAGCGCGCTGAAAATTGGGCAGGTTTCCCTGCCCTTGAATGGCTTACTTCTTAGCGCGCTCTTCGAGCATTGCTACTGCTGGCAGCACTTTGCCTTCCACGAATTCGAGGAATGCGCCACCACCAGTGGAGATGTAGGAAATCTTGTCAGCGATACCGAACAGGTCGATAGCTGCCAGAGTGTCGCCGCCACCTGCGATAGAGAACGCTTCGCTGTCTGCGATAGCGTTAGCAACGATTTCAGTACCTTTGCGGAAGTTCGGGAATTCGAACACGCCAACAGGGCCGTTCCACAGGATAGTTTTTGCGTTTTTCAGGATTTCAGCCAGTTTCTGTGCAGAAACGTCGCCCAGGTCCAGGATCTGCTCTTCATCTTTGATGTCGTTTACAGATTTCAGGGTCGCGGTCGCCGTTTCAGAGAACTCAGTTGCTACGCGAACGTCAGTTGGAACCGGGATATCGCAGGTCGTCAGCAGGCGTTTAGCTTCGTCAACCAGGTCTGCTTCGTACAGAGATTTACCCACGTTGTGGCCTTGAGCAGCAACGAAGGTGTTCGCAATACCACCGCCAACGATCAGCTGGTCAGCGATTTTGGACAGGGAATCCAGAACAGTCAGTTTGGTAGACACTTTAGAACCGCCAACGATAGCAACCATTGGACGAGCAGGTTCTTTCAGTGCTTTACCCAGCGCTTCCAGTTCGTCAGCCAGCAGAGGACCAGCACACGCTACGTCTGCGAATTTACCGATACCGTGGGTAGATGCCTGCGCACGGTGAGCAGTACCGAATGCATCCATTACGAATACGTCGCACAGTGCAGCATATTTTTTGGACAGCGCTTCGTCGTCTTTCTTTTCGCCTTTGTTAAAGCGAACGTTTTCCAGAACAACCAGTTCACCGGCAGCAACTTCAACGCCGTCCAGGTAATCTTTAACCAGACGAACCGGGTTGGACAGTTTGTCTTTCAGGTAATTAACAACTGGCAGCAGAGAGAACTCTTCGTTGTACTCGCCTTCAGTTGGACGACCCAGGTGGGAGGTTACCATCACTTTTGCACCCTGCTTCAGGGCCAGCTCGATGGTTGGCAGAGATGCACGAATACGCGCGTCGCTGGTCACTTTGCCATCTTTAACCGGTACGTTCAGGTCGGCACGGATGAAAACGCGTTTACCTGCCAGATCCAGATCGGTCATCTTAATTACAGACATGGTGAATCCTCTCGTTGATTCTTAAAGTTTTGCAGACGCACGATGCGTCTTACCTGAAACCTTGAGCGGCCATTGCTAACGTGGTGTCGAGCATTCGGTTAGCAAAGCCCCATTCGTTATCGCACCAGACCAGCGTCTTGATAAGGTGTGAACCACTGACGCGCGTTTGTGTACCATCAACGATGGCACTGTGCGGGTCGTGGTTAAAATCTACTGAGACCAACGGTAATTCCGTATAGTCAACTATACCATGAAATGTACCCTGTGCCGCTTTTTGCAGCAACAGGTTGACTTCACAGGCTTTTACCGGTTTTTTCACCGTGACGCTGAGGTCAATTGCCGTAACGTTGATAGTCGGTACACGTACAGCAATCGCTTCAAAACGGTCGTTAAACTGCGGGAAAATACGGGTGATCCCTGCAGCAAGCTTTGTATCAACCGGAATGATTGACTGACTCGCCGCACGCGTGCGGCGTAGATCCGGATGATAGGCATCGATCACCTGCTGATCGTGCATGGCTGAGTGGATCGTGGTCACGGTGCCGGATTCAATGCCATATGCATCGTCTAACAGTTTAATGACCGGAATAATGCAGTTGGTGGTGCAGGAAGCATTGGAAACAATGCGATGTTCGGCTTTCAGCTCATGCTGGTTCACGCCAAAGACGACGGTGGCGTCGAGGTCGTTACTGCCGGGATGGGAGAACAGGACTTTTTTCGCACCTGCCGCCAGATGCGCTTCACCGTGTTCGCGGCTGCCGTACACACCGGTACAGTCAAGCACCACATCCACCCTCAGTTCACGCCACGGCAACCCGGCAATGCTTCTCTCGTGCAGCACGCGAATGGCATCATCACCGACAAACAGCTGATCCCCTTCCTGGCGAACATCCCAGGCAAAGCGCCCGTGGCTGGTGTCATATTTCAACAAATGCGCCATGCCCTCAGCATCAGCCAGTTCATTGATTGCCACCACGGTCATTTCCGCACGACGCCCGGATTCATATAAAGCACGAACCACGTTACGCCCGATGCGACCGAAGCCATTAATCGCTACGCGTACGGTCATAGATCTCCTGCAAAGCTATCCCTGAATTTGAGGTGGCTGAAAGAGTAATCCAGCTACGCCCGAAGGGGAATCCTTGCCTGTCACAAACTGCGACTGATTGGTCAATTGTCGAACATTTAATCGACTGAAACGCTTCAGCTAGAATAAGCGAATCAGGGAATAAAAGGAATGTCTGTCCAGAGCAATAAGACAGCTATATGACTTGCGTCACATTTTCAATGGAATAATTTACAGCGGCGTTACAAGGATCAGGAATAGCAGATACAAAAAAACCGGGTGGCGTGGTGAAAGCAAAACGGTAACCCCAGGGTTACCGTTTTTAGTGTTGGCACCCTCTCCCGTGGGAGAGGGTCGGGGTGAGGGCACCAGCCCGCACCCAACTAGCAATTACAGCAGTTCTTTCGCTTTCGCGACAACGTTCTCAACGGTGAAGCCGAACTCTTCGAACAGCAGTTCTGCCGGAGCAGATTCACCGAAGGTGGTCATACCGACGATAGCGCCGTTCAGACCTACGTATTTGAACCAGTAGTCTGCAATACCTGCTTCCACTGCAACGCGTGCAGAGACAGCTTTCGGCAGTACGGATTCACGGTATGCTGCATCCTGCTTGTCGAATGCATCGGTAGACGGCATGGAAACCACGCGCGCTTTAACGCCTTCGGCAGACAGTTTGTCCCATGCCGCAACAGCCAGCTCAACCTCAGAACCGGTTGCAATGAAGATAAGCTCAGGCTGACCCGCGCAATCTTTCAGTACGTAACCACCGCGAGCGATGTTCGCCAGCTGCTCTGCAGTACGCTCCTGCTGTGCCAGGTTCTGACGGGAGAGGATCAGCGCGGTCGGGCCGTCCTGACGCTCAACACCGTATTTCCACGCTACCGCGGATTCAACCTGGTCACATGGACGCCATGTGCTCATGTTCGGGGTCACGCGCAGAGATGCGACCTGCTCTACCGGCTGGTGAGTTGGGCCATCTTCACCCAGACCGATAGAGTCGTGGGTGTAGACCATCACCTGACGCTGTTTCATCAGCGCAGCCATACGCACGGCGTTACGTGCATACTCGACGAACATCAGGAAGGTAGAGGTGTACGGCAGGAAACCACCGTGCAGGGAGATACCGTTCGCGATAGCAGTCATACCGAATTCACGTACACCGTAATGGATGTAGTTACCGGCGGTATCTTCGTTGATCGCTTTAGAACCAGACCACAGGGTCAGGTTGGATGGTGCGAGGTCCGCAGAGCCACCCAGGAATTCTGGAAGCAGTGGACCGAACGCTTCGATAGCGTTCTGAGATGCTTTACGGCTGGCAATTTTAGATGGATTCGCCTGCAGTTTAGCGATGAATTCGTTCGCTTTCGCGTCGAAATCAGATGGCATATCACCTTTCATACGACGGGTGAATTCAGCTGCTTCCTGTGGGAAGGCTTTCGCATAGGCAGCGAACTTCTCGTTCCAGGCCGCTTCTTTAACCTGACCTGCTTCTTTTGCATCCCACTGCGCGTAGATGTCAGATGGGATTTCGAACGCAGGGTGTTTCCAGCCCAGTGCTTCACGAGTCAGTGCAATTTCCGCGTCACCCAGTGGTGCACCGTGGGAATCGTGCGTACCCGCTTTGTTCGGAGAACCGAAGCCGATGATGGTTTTGCACATCAGCAGGGACGGTTTGTCCGTCACGGCGCGTGCTTCTTCTACTGCGCGTTTAATCGAGTCAGCATCGTGGCCATCAACACCACGCACAACGTGCCAGCCGTAGGCTTCGAAACGTTTAGCGGTGTCATCAGTGAACCAGCCTTCAACATGACCGTCGATGGAGATACCGTTATCGTCATAGAACGCAACCAGTTTACCCAGCTTCAGGGTACCTGCCAGGGAGCACACTTCGTGAGAAATGCCTTCCATCATGCAGCCGTCGCCCATGAACGCGTAAGTGAAGTGGTCAACAATATCGTGGCCAGGACGGTTGAACTGCGCCGCCATGGTCTTCTCGGCAATCGCCATACCCACTGCGTTAGCAATACCCTGACCCAGTGGGCCGGTGGTCGTTTCTACGCCAGCGGTGTAACCCACTTCCGGGTGACCTGGAGTTTTGGAGTGCAGCTGACGGAAGTTTTTCAGCTCTTCAATTGGCAGATCATAGCCAGTGAGGTGCAACAGGCTGTAGATCAGCATAGAGCCGTGGCCGTTAGACAGGACGAAACGGTCGCGGTCAGCCCATGCCGGGTTCTGCGGGTTGTGGTTCAGGAAATCACGCCACAAGACTTCGGCAATATCAGCCATACCCATAGGGGCTCCCGGGTGGCCGGATTTGGCTTTCTGTACTGCGTCCATGCTCAGCGCACGAATAGCATTAGCAAGCTCTTTACGTGAGGACATTTTAACTCCAGATCGGACTGTTAAAGGCCATGCCCTTGACGACAGCGCGTTTTGGGCTACGCCGGAAAAAAGTGCCAACAATGTAACCCAAGCAGCAAGGCATGTACATGGAGCATTCTTTTGCAGCTTAAGAAATCTCTGGATCATGCTCGCATGTTGCGCAATCTGCTCGCCCGGCCCTGTTGATATTCCTTATACTTAGCCAGCCCCCGGCTTCGCTGGCGGTATACTTTTAAGATTTTATTCAGATTAACGAGTACGGAAGCAACATCATGAAAATGCGTGCAATAGTGCTGGCCCTGGGTACAACGCTCCTGCTGAGCGGCTGTCAGAATATGGACTCTAACGGTCTGATGACCTCAGGCGCAGAAGCTTTTCAGGCGTATTCCCTGAGCGACGCACAGGTTAAAGCGCTGAGCGACCAGTCCTGTAAAGATATGGATGGAAAAGCCACCATTGCCCCGGACAATAGTACCTACACGCAGCGTCTGAATAAGATTGCGTCCGCTCTGGGCGATAACATCAACGGACAGCCGGTAAACTATAAGGTCTACATGGCGAAGGATGTGAACGCCTTCGCGATGGCAAACGGCTGCATCCGTGTGTATAGCGGGCTGATGGACATGATGAACGACAACGAAGTCGAAGCGGTGATCGGCCATGAAATGGGCCACGTTGCACTGGGCCACGTGAAGAAAGGAATGCAGGTTGCGCTGGGCACTAACGCGATCCGCGCGGCGGCAGCCTCTGCTGGTGGGATCGTAGGCAGCCTTTCCCAGTCTCAGCTTGGCGACGTCGGTGAAAAACTGGTCAACTCCCAGTTCTCCCAACGCCAGGAATCTGAAGCGGATGACTACTCTTACGATTTGTTGCGCAAACGCGGGATTAACCCATCAGGTTTAGCCACCAGCTTCGAGAAACTGGCAAAGCAGGAAGCAGGACGCCAAAGCTCCATGTTTGACGACCACCCAGCCTCAGAAGAGCGTGCGCAACATATTCGCGATCGCATGGCCGCTGACGGAATCAAATAATGTAAAAGGAGGCATATTTGCCTCCTTTTTTATAGACGAAAGTCGGGTGGCGGCTTCGCCCTACCCGGCTGACAACTTACTCGCCTTTTTTCGCGGCCTGGAGGTAAAGCATTTCCAGCCCCAGAGTAGCCGCTGCCAGCGCCGTGATCTCTGACTGATCATAAGCCGGAGCCACTTCCACCACATCCATACCAACGATGTTCAGATATTTCAGACCACGAACCAGTTTGATGGCGCGATCGGACGTCAGGCCGCCGATCACAGGAGTTCCGGTACCCGGTGCAAACGCCGGATCCAGGCAGTCAATGTCGAAGGTCAGGTACACAGGCATATCACCGACGATCTGCTTAACCTGAGCCAGAATATCGTCCACGCCGCGATCGTTCACCTGGCCTGCATCCAGTACGGTAAAACCGTTGTCTTTGTCGAATTCTGTACGGATACCAATCTGTACTGAATGGTTTGGATCGATCAGGCCTTCGTTCGGTGCGGTAAAGAACATCGTACCGTGGTCAAATTCACAGCCGTTCGCGTAAGTGTCGGTATGCGCATCAAAGTGTACCAACGCCATTTTACCGAAGTGTTTGGCGTGGGCGCGCAACAGCGGCAGAGTGACAAAGTGGTCACCACCGAAAGAGAGCATACGCTTACCTGCTGCCAGCAGTTTCTCGGCATGGGCCTGCAGTTTTTCGCTCATGTCACGCGCATCACCAAACGCGTAAACCAGGTCACCACAGTCCACTACGTTCAGACGTTCACGCATGTCGAAGTTCCACGGGAAGCGGTTATGCTCCCAGGCCAGGTTAGTCGACACCTGGCGGATCGCTGCCGGGCCATGACGGCCACCGGCACGGCCGGAGGTTGCCATGTCAAACGGAACACCAGTGATCACCCAGTCAGCATTGCTGTCGTATGGCTGGAAGTTCATCGGGAGACGTAAAAAACCAAACGCGTTAGATACCAGAGAGTTATCGTACTGATGACCTAAAGTGCTCATGTCCTGACCTCTTTTAAAGTCGATACATTAAAAACAGATGAAAAAAAATCCCCTCCGCGTCGTTAAACCCGACGAGGAAGGGATTGATTCGTAAATCGCTAATTGGGACGAATTATCGCCGTTAATTCATACGGGTTCAAGTGAGTATAGGGGATTGTGCGGTCTTTGCCCCTCACCCTAACCCTCTCCCCAGAGGGAAGAGGGAAAAGGAATTACTCATCTTCCAGGTAGGTGTAACCGTACAGACCCGCTTCAAACTCTTCCAGGAACTGCTGCTGCAGGGCATCGTCCAGACCGGTGTTTTTCACCTGGTCGCGGAACTGGGTCAGAAGAGTTTTCGGATCCAGCTGCACGTATTCCAGCATGTCTGCCACGGTGTCCCCTTCGTCGGACAACTCCACTTCCACGCTGCCGTCAGGGAAGACAAACACATCAACCGCTTCGGTATCCCCGAACAGGTTGTGCATGTTACCGAGGATCTCCTGGTACGCGCCGACCATAAAGAAGCCCAACATTGGCGGGTTCTCCGGGTCATATTCCGGCATTGGCATGGTCGTTGCGATGCCGTCACCATCAACGTAGTGGTCGATAGCACCGTCGGAGTCACAGGTGATGTCCAGCAACACCGCACGACGTTCCGGAGCATGGTTCAACCCTTCCAGCGGCAGTACCGGGAACAGCTGGTCGATACCCCAGGCATCCGGCATCGACTGGAACAGCGAGAAGTTGACGTAAATCTTATCCGCCATACGTTCCTGCAGCTCGTCGATAATCGGACGGTGTGCCCGGTTGCTCGGGTCGAGCTGCTTCTGCACTTCATGGCACATGTTCAGATAAAGCTGCTCTGCCCACGCGCGCTCCTGCAGGCTGAAGGTGCCTGAGGAATAACCGACGTGAATGTCATGCAGATCCATCTGGCTGTCATGCAGCCATTCGCGCAGAGAACGACGCGTACCCGGCTCGTGCATCTCCTGCCAGGTTTCCCACATGCTTTGCAGCGCGCGCGGGGCATCGTCTGCCGGAGGTGTGGCTGCGGTATTTTCGCTACGCTCAACGCCGATGATGTTAGAAACCAGCACGGTATGGTGCGCGGTCACCGCGCGACCGGATTCAGTGATCACCGTTGGGTGCGGCAGGCCGTTTTCTTCACAGGCATCACCAATCGCCCAGATGATGTTATTGGCATACTCGTTCAGGCCGTAGTTGACGGAGCAGTCAGACTGCGAACGCGTGCCTTCATAGTCCACGCCCAGGCCACCGCCCACGTCGAAGCACTGAATGTTGACACCCAGCTTGTGCAGCTCAACGTAGAAACGGGCCGACTCACGCACGCCAGTAGCGATATCGCGAATATTGGCCATCTGTGAACCGAGGTGGAAGTGCAGCAACTGAATGCTGTCCAGACGACCACGCTCACGCAGAATTTCTACCAGTTGCAGCACCTGGTTTGCCGCGAGGCCGAATTTAGATTTTTCGCCACCGGAGGACTGCCATTTACCGGAACCCTGCGACGCCAGACGCGCACGCACACCGAGGCGCGGTACCACGTTCAGACGCTCGGCCTCTTCCAGCACGATAGCAATCTCGGTCATCTTCTCGATAACCAGATAGACCTTGTGTCCCATCTTCTCGCCAATCAGCGCCAGACGAATGTATTCACGGTCTTTATAACCGTTACAGACGATCACTGACCGGGTCATGCCCGCGTGCGCCAGAACGGCCATCAGTTCCGCTTTCGAACCTGCTTCCAGGCCCAGCGGTTCGCCGGAGTGGATCAGGGATTCAATCACGCGGCGATGCTGGTTCACCTTGATGGGGTAAACCAGGAAATAGTCGCCTTTATAACCGTAAGATTCACGTGCGCGTTTGAACGCGGCGTTAATCGAACGCAGGCGGTGTTGCAGGATCTGCGGGAAGCAGAACAGTGCAGGTAAACGCTGGCCCTGCGCTTCGCGTGCTTTCACCAGTCTGGCGAGATCCACGCGCGCTTCAGGAACGTCTGGATCCGGGCAAACACTGATGTGGCCCAGTTCGTTGACGTCGTAGTAGTTATTGCCCCACCAGGCAATATTGTAAGTGCGCAGCATCTTGCTGGCTTCCTGGGAGTTCATCGCAACCTCCTGCATAGAACGTAGTACACCCTGTTCGCCTGCTGACGAAGGCGAAACCGAAGACATGTCGTCAGACATAGCGAACCTCAACTCTTTGTATTAAGTGTAAAACAGTTGACTACTATCGCAGCGTTACACGGCGATAACAACCCATAAACGACCCTGTCTCCCAGCAGAGTATGCTGAAATTCAGACCGTGCGACCGGTTTCTTATTCATATCATTGTAAAACACGTATCCGAACTCTGTATGACAAGGTTCGGCGAAACCACGAGAAAACTCTTGTATTAACAAGAGCGCCCTTGTTCAGTTTTCACAAGGCGTGACCAGCCCTGGGATCCTGAGAAGCGCCGAGATGGGTATAACATCGGCAGGTTTGCAGACTAGATTTGCGGGTTGCGGGAATCAAATACGCGCCAGAACGGCTGCGCTGAATTAGCGGAAAACGATGGTTCATTATCTCGTATCACCTCCACGGCCGCTCCTGCTGAAACGGACCACAAGCCAAAGCTAATAGTTCACTGCTTAACCCGGCTGGAAGTGGCGACACGATGAGTTCATCGAGCGCTTTTTTATATGAGCCGCGCGCCGCGTTTTATACCGAGAAGGTAGCCAAAATGCAAAAGATAAATGCGCGCGTTGCCAGCGCCGTCAGGAAAAATTTCCACCAGAGAATTCAACGCAGTGAGAGGTTAGTCAAAAAAAACTGGAAATAGGGCGAAGAAGTGACCTAAAATAGCCATCCAGATGTTAATCCATCCATACCGATTAACACTCAGACTGCCAGTGTCAAAAAGCAACCGGCCTTGGTAGAATACTCTCCTTTGGCTATTCCACACAGCAGTTCGAGCTAACCAAATTCTCCTTAGGTGAAATAAAACATGGCAAAACACCTGTTTACGTCCGAGTCCGTATCAGAAGGACATCCTGATAAAATTGCTGACCAAATCTCCGATGCGGTGCTGGATGCGATCCTGACCCAGGATCCAAAAGCGCGCGTAGCGTGTGAAACCTATGTCAAAACCGGCATGGTTCTGGTTGGCGGTGAAATCACCACCAGCGCATGGGTTGATATCGAAGAGATCACCCGTAACACGGTTCGTGAGATCGGTTATGTACATTCTGATATGGGCTTTGATGCCAACTCTTGCGCCGTACTGAGCGCAATTGGCAAACAGTCTCCGGACATCAACCAGGGCGTTGACCGTGCCGATCCACTGGAACAGGGTGCGGGCGACCAGGGCCTGATGTTCGGCTATGCAACCAATGAAACCGACGTGCTGATGCCAGCACCTGTCACCTACGCGCACCGTCTGATGCAGCGTCAGGCCGAAGTACGTAAAAATGGCACCCTGCCGTGGCTGCGTCCGGATGCCAAAAGCCAGGTGACCTTCCAGTACGACGAAGGCAAAATCGCCGGCATTGATGCCGTGGTTCTGTCCACTCAGCATTCTGAAGAGATTGATCAGAAATCCCTGCAGGAAGCCGTGATGGAAGAGATCATCAAACCGGTTCTGCCAGCAGAGTGGCTGAGTGCGTCCACCAAATACTTCATCAACCCAACCGGACGCTTTGTTATCGGCGGGCCAATGGGTGACTGCGGTCTGACCGGTCGTAAAATCATCGTTGATACCTACGGCGGCATGGCACGTCACGGTGGTGGTGCATTCTCCGGTAAAGATCCGTCTAAAGTTGACCGTTCTGCTGCGTATGCTGCACGCTATGTTGCGAAAAACATCGTTGCTGCGGGTCTGGCTGACCGTTGTGAGATCCAGGTTTCTTACGCCATCGGCGTGGCTGAACCGACTTCCATCATGGTTGAAACTTTCGGTACTGAAAAAGTGCCTTCCGAGCAGCTGACTCTGCTGGTGCGTGAGTTCTTCGACCTGCGCCCATATGGCCTGATTCAGATGCTGGATCTGCTGCACCCAATCTACAAAGAAACCGCTGCATACGGTCACTTTGGTCGTGAACATTTCCCGTGGGAAAAAACCGACAAAGCCGCTCAGTTGCGTGAAGCTGCCGGTCTGAAATAACCGACTGCCATCTGCATTTGAAAAGGCCAGCCTTAGCGCTGGCCTTTTGCATTTTTGCGCGCAGCGCTGCTTCGCTTGCGCAAACCTGCGGGTTCTGCCGTTTTGTAGGCCTGGTCAGGTGTAGCCGCCACCCGGCAAAATGCATGACCTCAATTGAAACCGATTACACCATAATAAATAAGCATCTACTTCATCTCCTCCCCCTTCAGCAACGCCATCTCACCCATTGTTACATTTAATTTGAGTTAAGTCTGAAATAAGCTCAAGAGGGATGCGCGTAAGCTTTTTTATCTCTATATTTTCAATATGTTAATTTAATTTACATCAACACACTAATGTAACCGATTACACTAATGTGATTTGCATCTCATATTTTTACGGTTCACTCACCTACCCTTTGCATTGATAAAACTGATAACCCAACTGGAGGGCATAATGCCTGACAATAAAAAACAGGGGCGTACGTCCAACAAGGCGATGACATTCTTCGTCTGCTTCCTCGCCGCCCTGGCTGGATTACTCTTTGGTCTGGATATCGGCGTGATTGCCGGTGCATTACCTTTCATCGCCGATGAGTTTCAGATAAGCGCACACACTCAGGAATGGGTGGTGAGCTCCATGATGTTCGGTGCGGCGGTCGGTGCTATCGGCAGTGGCTGGCTCTCCTTCAGACTGGGCCGCAAAAAGAGCCTGATGATTGGTGCCATTCTGTTCGTTGCCGGTTCACTGTTCTCTGCTGCGGCACCCAACGTTGAAGTACTGCTGGTGTCTCGCGTATTACTCGGTCTGGCCGTCGGTGTTGCGTCTTATACCGCTCCGCTTTACCTCTCCGAAATCGCGCCGGAGAAAATCCGCGGCAGTATGATTTCGATGTATCAACTGATGATCACCATCGGGATCCTGGGGGCTTATCTTTCCGATACCGCTTTCAGCTACAGCGGCGCATGGCGCTGGATGCTCGGCGTCATCATCATCCCTGCTATTCTGCTGTTGATTGGCGTGTTCTTCCTGCCAGACAGTCCGCGCTGGTTTGCCGCGAAGCGTCGCTTCGTGGATGCCGAACGCGTGCTGCTGCGCCTGCGTGATACCCGTGCAGAAGCAAAAAACGAGCTGGAAGAGATCCGCGAAAGCCTGAAGGTCAAACAGTCTGGCTGGGCACTGTTCAAAGAGAACAGCAACTTCCGCCGTGCGGTGTTCCTGGGCGTGTTGCTGCAGGTGATGCAGCAGTTCACCGGGATGAACGTCATCATGTACTACGCACCAAAAATCTTTGAACTGGCCGGTTACACCAACACCACAGAGCAGATGTGGGGCACCGTCATTGTGGGACTGACCAACGTACTGGCGACCTTTATCGCCATCGGGCTGGTAGACCGCTGGGGCCGTAAACCGACACTCACGCTGGGCTTCCTGGTCATGGCCGTTGGTATGGGCGTACTCGGCACCATGATGCATGTAGGCATTCACTCACCAGGCGCACAGTACTTTGCCGTGGCCATGCTGCTGATCTTTATCGTTGGTTTTGCGATGAGCGCCGGCCCACTGATTTGGGTGTTGTGCTCTGAGATCCAGCCGCTGAAAGGGCGTGATTTCGGTATCACCTGCTCTACCGCAACCAACTGGATTGCCAACATGATTGTCGGCGCAACATTCCTGACCATGCTCAACAGCCTGGGTAATGCCAACACCTTCTGGGTTTACTCCGGTCTGAACCTGTTCTTTATTATTCTGACCGTCTGGCTGGTTCCAGAAACCAAACACGTGTCGCTGGAACACATTGAACGTAACCTGATGAAAGGTCGTCCGCTGCGCGAGATTGGCGCGCACGACTAATCCTCTGACGGGAGGTGCCCCTTGCACCTCCCCGCTTCGCGTTTTATGCTCTGCCCTTATGAAAGCTCCCCGTCTCCCTATCGCCATTCAACAAGCCGTTATGCGCAGCCTGCGGGAAAAACTCGCCCAGGCAAACCTGAAGCTTGGCCGAACTTATCCAGAACCTAAACTGGTCTATCAGCAGCGCGGCACAGCTGCCGGTACGGCCTGGCTGGAATCCTATGAAATCCGCCTGAACCCGGTATTGATGCTGGAAAACCAACAGGCGTTTATCGACGAGGTTGTTCCACACGAACTGGCACATCTGTTGGTATGGAAACACTTTGGCCGCGTAGCACCGCACGGTAAAGAGTGGAAGTGGATGATGGAGGCGGTGCTCGGCGTTCCGGCGAGCAGAACCCATCAGTTCGAGCTGGAATCGGTGCGCCGCAATACCTTCCCCTACCGCTGCCAGTGCCAGCAACATCAGCTGACCGTTCGCCGTCATAACCGGGTGGTGCGCGGCGAGGCGACCTACCGCTGTGTTAAATGCGGAGAACCGCTGGTTGCGGAATAATCAACTGAACTATCAAGAACTTTCCTGACCAGACTGATTGCATACGGGAACAACATTCGTTACGTTGCGGGCTCGTTTTGACACGGAGTGTAAGATGTCCCGTAATTTCTCTTTCGCGGTCGCCTTTCTGACGACGGCATTCTCCGGCCATGCTCTGGCCGACGGTATCAACAGTTTCTCTCAGGCCAAAACCGCAGGCGTTAAGGTTAACGCTGACGTGCCGGGCGATTTCTACTGCGGCTGTAAAATTAACTGGCAGGGCAAAAAAGGGGTCGTTGATCTCGAGTCCTGCGGTTATAAAGTTCGCAAAAATGAGAACCGCGCCAGCCGAATCGAATGGGAACACGTGGTTCCGGCATGGCAGTTTGGTCACCAGCGTCAGTGCTGGCAGGACGGTGGCCGTAAAAACTGTACCAAAGATCCAGTATACCGCCAGATGGAAAGCGATATGCACAACCTGCAACCGGCGGTTGGCGAAGTAAATGGCGATCGCGGCAATTTTATGTACAGCCAGTGGAACGGGGGCGAAGGACAGTATGGTCAGTGTACCATGAAGGTGGATTTCAAAGAGAAAGTCGCCGAACCGCCAGCCCGCGCACGGGGCAGCATTGCCCGCACCTATTTCTATATGCGCGACCGTTACGAGCTCACTATTTCCCGCCAGCAAACGCAGCTATTTAATGCCTGGGACAAGCAGTATCCGGTGACGGAGTGGGAATGCCAGCGCGACGAACGCATCGCCAAAGTACAGGGGAATCATAACCCTTATGTCCAGCGGGCTTGCCAGGCGCAAAAGAGCTAACCTACACTAGCGGCAATTCGCTTACATCGTATTACACACGGAATTTCTGACTATGCGCATTCCTCGCATCTACCACCCTGAACTGATTACCGCAGGCCGCGAAATCGCCCTGTCTGATGAAGCCGCTAACCATGTAGGCCGCGTTCTGCGTATGGGTGCAGGCCAGGCGATTCAGTTGTTTGATGGCTCCAATCAGGTTTTCGACGCTGAAATTACGCGTGCCGATAAAAAAAGCGTGCACGTGAACATACTGCGTGGCGAAGTCGATGATCGTGAATCCCCCCTTCACATTCATCTGGGCCAGGTGATGTCGCGCGGTGAGAAGATGGAATTCACGATTCAGAAATCCATTGAACTGGGTGTAAGCCTCATTACGCCACTTTTTTCTGAACGTTGTGGCGTTAAACTGGATGCGGAACGTCTGAACAAAAAGATCCAGCAGTGGCAGAAAATTGCCATTGCGGCCTGTGAGCAGAGCGGCCGCAACCGTATTCCGGAGATCCGCCCAGCGATGGATCTGGAGGACTGGTGTGCTGAAGAGGAACCCGGGCTGAAGCTCAATCTTCACCCGCGCGCCAGTGCCAGCATCAATACGCTACCGTTGCCCGTTGAACGTGTACGCCTGCTGATTGGCCCGGAAGGTGGTCTGTCAGCTGACGAAATTGCCATGACGGCACGTTATGCGTTTACTGATATTCTGTTGGGACCTCGCGTTCTGCGCACTGAGACAACGGCACTCACCGCCATTACCGCGCTACAGGTACGGTTTGGCGATCTGGGTTGAAGCAAAGCCTGACCCATTAACGGAGAAGAACATGATCAAGCTCGGCATCGTGATGGATCCCATCGCAAACATTAACATCAAGAAAGATTCCAGCTTCGCTATGCTGCTGGAAGCGCAGCGTCGCGGCTATGAACTTCACTATATGGAGATGAACGATCTCTACCTGATCAACGGTGAAGCCCGCGCACGCACTCGCATCGTTAACGTCGAGCAGAACTACGACAAATGGTATGAATTTGGTACCGAGCAGGATATCGCGCTTGCCGACCTCAATGTTGTCCTGATGCGTAAAGATCCGCCGTTCGACACCGAATACATCTACTGCACCTATATCCTTGAACGTGCAGAAGAGAAAGGAACGTTGATCGTTAACAAACCGCAAAGCCTGCGCGACTGTAACGAGAAGCTCTACACCGCATGGTTCTCTGACCTGACGCCTGAAACGCTGGTGACTCGCAACAAGGCACAGCTGAAAGCATTCTGGCAGAAGCACGGCGATATCATTATGAAACCGCTGGACGGTATGGGTGGCGCGTCTATTTTCCGCGTGAAAGAGAGCGATCCGAACATCGGGGTGATTGCC
Organism: Enterobacter sp. LM3; assembly: GCF_046622475.1. Lineage (NCBI taxonomy): Bacteria > Pseudomonadati > Pseudomonadota > Gammaproteobacteria > Enterobacterales > Enterobacteriaceae > Enterobacter > Enterobacter sp. LM3. The sequence continues at coordinate 288,375 of NZ_JBJURN010000003.1, forward strand.
GAAACGCTGACCGGGCTGGGTACACGTTATTGCATGGCACAAAACTATCTGCCAGCCATTAAAGACGGTGACAAACGCGTTCTGGTCGTGGATGGCGAGCCGGTACCTTATTGTCTGGCGCGTATCCCTCAGGGTGGCGAAACCCGTGGTAACCTGGCGGCCGGTGGCCGTGGCGAACCGCGTCCATTAACCGAAAGCGACTGGGAAATTGCCCGCCGCGTGGGCCCTACCCTGAAAGCCAAAGGCTTGATCTTTGTCGGCCTGGATATCATCGGCGATCGTCTGACTGAAGTGAACGTCACCAGTCCAACCTGTATTCGTGAAATCGAAGCGGAGTTCCCGGTCTCGATCACCGGAATGCTGATGGACGCCATCGAAAAACGTTTACAGAATTAACTTCCCAATGAGTGACAGCGTTATCGTTTCTACAGCATACTGGACGCTGTCGCTTTTTAAACCAGGAAACAGAACCTCTGACAATGAATTTACAGCATCACTTTCTTATTGCCATGCCTGCTCTCCAGGATCCCATTTTCCGTCGCTCCGTAGTTTATATCTGTGAATACAATGAAGACGGCGCGATGGGTATTATCATCAACAAGCCTCTGGAAAACCTGCAGGTTGAAGGGATTCTGGAAAAGCTGAAAATCGAAGCTGAAGAGCGTTTACCGGAAATCCGTCTTGATAAACCGGTGATGCTGGGCGGGCCACTCGCAGAGGATCGTGGTTTTATCCTGCATACGCCTCCGGCGTTCTCTTCCAGTATTCGTATCTCTGATAACACCGTTATCACGACGTCTCGCGACGTACTCGAAACACTGGGCACCGCGAATCAACCTTCTGAAGTGCTGGTTGCCCTGGGCTATTCCTCATGGGAAAAAGGCCAGCTCGAACAAGAGATCCTGGATAATGCCTGGCTCACGGCCCCTGCCGATATGAACATCCTGTTTAAAACGCCTATCGCCGAACGCTGGCGCGAGGCAGCGAAACTGATTGGCATTGATATTCTGACCATGCCTGGCGTAGCGGGGCACGCATAATGAGCGGAACACTGCTTGCCTTTGATTTTGGCACGAAGAGTATCGGCGTCGCCGTTGGTCAACGCATCACCGGCACCGCCCGCCCACTCACGGCACTAAAAGCCAACGACGGCACACCAGACTGGACGCTGATAGAGCGCCTGCTCAAAGAGTGGCAGCCGGACGACGTAATCGTTGGATTACCGCTGAATATGGATGGCACCGAACAGCCGCTCACCGCCCGTGCGCGAAAGTTTGCCAATAAAATCCACGGCCGCTTTGGCGTGTCAGTTAAACTGCACGACGAACGACTGAGCACTGTAGAAGCACGCGCAGGCCTGTTTGAACACGGTGGTTTCAGGGCGCTTAATAAAGGCAGCATTGACTCGGCCTCCGCCGTGATTATCCTCGAAAGCTATTTCGAACAGGGTTACTGACCCTCTTCAGACGGATACCGGACGGTAGCCCATTGGCGGCTACCCGACTTCGGCGTCATAACAACCGCCCCTGCGCCCGCCGCTCGGCCAGGCTCTGCTCAAAATTCTGCATACCTGCCTGTTGACCGGTTTGAATGATGCCGGGCAATTGCCACGTTTTCCCTTCGCGGATGAGATTTGCCGCCGCCGATGTGTTCACCAGCAACTCATAAAGTGCCACACGCCCGCCCTGCACATCCTGACGGAGTTTTTGCGCCAGTACAGCCCGCAGGCTGCCTGCCAGCTGATTGCGTACTGGCTCTTTCTCCCGGGCCGGGAAGGTATCCACCAGCCGCTCGATGGCCTGCGATGCACCACGCGTATGCAGCGTTGCCAGCACCAGATGTCCGGTCTCTGCCGCCGTCAGCGCCAGACGGATCGTTTCGCTGTCACGCAATTCACCCAGCAGGATCACATCCGGATCTTCACGTAACGCACTGCGTAGCGCCTCGGCAAATGACGGACTGTGCTGACCTATCTCCCGTTGATGGATCAGACAGCGCTCACTTTGGTAGATAAGTTCCACCGGATCTTCGAGTGTCAGAATGTGTCCGTCAGTATGATGATTGAGAAAATTCACCATCGCTGCGAGGGTGGTAGATTTTCCGCTGCCGGTCGCGCCCGTCACCAGAATCAGCCCATTGTCATTGGACAACAGTTCCGGGATCGCTCTCGGCACGCCCAGGGAGGCAAGTTGTGGACAGGCAAGCGGCAGCAACCGTAGCGTTAGCGAGATACCTTTCATGTGGGTAAATGCGCTGCCACGCAGACGCTGATTTCCCGCAAGCGTGACGGCAAAATCCACCTGCCCGTTCGCCCACCACACCCCTTGCTGCTCATCGCTAAGCCAGGTTTTTAATAAGGCTTCAACATCAGGAGAAGAAAATGGCGCAGGTTCAAGGTAACCTAACCTGCGCCAGCGCGGTGGCGAATCACTGCACAGGTGTAGATCGGAGACATTATGCTTTACACTAAGGGCCACGATTTCTTCCAATACCATACAACTCTCCTCGGAAAATGAACGACATTGCGCATAACCTGGCACAGGTCCGGGACAAAATCTCAGCCGCTGCAACACGTTGCGGCCGTGCTTCAGAAGAAATTACGTTACTTGCAGTCAGCAAAACTAAGCCTGCGAGCGCCATCGCAGAAGCCATTGCCGCTGGCCATCGTGCGTTTGGTGAAAACTACGTGCAGGAAGGCGTGGATAAAATTCGCCACTTCCAGGAGCAGGGAAATACCAGTCTGCAATGGCACTTTATTGGCCCATTGCAGTCGAACAAAAGCCGTCTGGTAGCAGAGCACTTCGACTGGTGCCATACCATTGACCGTCTGCGTATTGCCACACGGCTGAACGAACAGCGTCCAGCGGAATTACCTGCTCTAAACGTGCTGATTCAGGTCAACATCAGTGACGAAAACAGCAAGTCCGGTATTGCGCTGAGCGAACTGGATGCGCTGGCGGCAGACGTGGCGGCGCTGCCACGTTTAACCCTGCGTGGTTTAATGGCAATTCCGGCACCTGAGTCAAGTTATGAAAGGCAGTTTGCCGTGGCACAGCAAATGGCTGTAGCATTTGAGGCGCTTAAAGCGCGCTATGCGACGGTAGACACACTGTCTCTGGGCATGTCGGATGATATGGAAGCCGCAATCGCGGCAGGCAGCACGATGGTGCGCATCGGCACGGCAATTTTCGGTGCGCGCGACTACACCAAATAATAAGGAAACCTGAGGAACGCCATGAAGACGTTGACATTCCTGCTCTCAACGGTCCTTGAGCTGTATACGATGGCGCTTTTGCTGCGCGTCTGGATGCAGTGGGCTCGTTGTGATTTTTACAATCCGTTCTCACAGTTTGTCGTGAAAATCACGCAACCTGTTGTAGGACCACTGCGTCGCATTATTCCGGCAATGGGTCCTGTTGATAGCTCGTCTCTGTTGGTGGCGTTTATTCTGAGCGTTATCAAAGCGATCGTGCTGTTTATGGTCATCACCTTCCAGCCGATTATCTGGATCGCCGCCGTCCTGATTCTGGTTAAAACCGTCGGGTCGCTGATTTTCTGGGTGCTGCTGGTCATGGCGCTGATGAGCTGGGTTAGCCAGGGTCGTAGCCCGGTGGAATACGCGCTGATCCAGTTAGCTGAACCACTGCTGCGCCCGATTCGTAGCCTGCTCCCGTCAATGGGCGGTATCGACTTCTCGCCGATGATCCTCGTACTGCTGCTGTACGTCGTCAATATGGGGATCGCTGAGCTGTTACAGTCCACTGGCGATATGTTACTGCCGGGGCTGTGGATGGCGTTATGAGTGCAGTAAGCACCTGCGCCGACGGGCTGGTTTTACGGCTGTATATTCAGCCGAAAGCCAGCCGCGACAGTATTGTTGGATTGCATGGCGACGAATTAAAAGTCGCCATCACTGCCCCACCGGTTGATGGCCAGGCGAATGCACATCTGACCAAATATCTGGCAAAACAGTTTCGCGTCGCCAAAAGCCAGGTCATCATTGAAAAAGGTGAACTTGGGCGGCATAAACAGGTAAAAATCCTCAACCCGCAATCCATCCCGACGGAAGTCGCGGCTCTGACAGAACAGGACTAAACCCATGCAGAAAGTTGTTCTCGCGACCGGTAACGCCGGTAAAGTGCGCGAGCTGGCCTCGTTATTAAATGATTTTGGGCTGGATGTGGTTGCCCAGACCGATCTTGGCGTGGATCCCGCCGAAGAGACAGGGCTGACGTTTATCGAAAACGCGATCCTGAAAGCGCGCCATGCCGCGCAGATCACGGGTCTGCCCGCGATAGCCGATGACTCCGGCCTGGCCGTGGATTTTCTTGGTGGTGCGCCGGGGATCTACTCCGCACGCTATTCCGGCGTAGACGCCACCGACCAGCAGAATCTGGAAAAGCTGCTTGTCGCGTTGGAAGATGCCCCCGACGACCAGCGCACCGCACAGTTCCACTGCGTGCTGGTCTATCTGCGTCATGCAGAAGACCCAACGCCAGTCGTCTGCCACGGTAGCTGGCCGGGTGTGATTGCCCGTGAGGCAGCAGGCAACGGCGGCTTTGGCTACGACCCTATTTTCTTTGTCCCGTCTGAGGGCAAAACTGCTGCGGAACTCACCCGCGAAGAGAAAAGCGCGATTTCCCACCGTGGACGTGCGCTGAAACTGTTACTGGAAGCATTACGTAATGGCTAATTTGCCACCTCTGAGTCTTTATATTCACATCCCGTGGTGCGTGCAGAAATGCCCGTACTGCGATTTCAACTCGCACGCGCTGAAAGGTGAAGTGCCGCACGATGATTACGTTGCGCATCTGCTGGCCGACCTGGATGTTGATGTACCTTACGCACAGGGACGTGAAGTTAAGACCATTTTTATTGGTGGCGGTACGCCGAGCCTGCTCTCAGGCCCGGCGATGCAAACGCTGCTGGATGGCGTGCGGGCGCGCCTTACTCTTGCAGCAGATGCAGAAATTACAATGGAAGCCAACCCTGGCACCGTTGAGGCTGACCGTTTCGTCGAGTATCAGCGTGCGGGGGTGAACCGTATCTCCATCGGCGTGCAGAGCTTCAGCGAGCCGAAATTAAAGCGTCTGGGACGTATTCACGGCCCGGAAGAGGCAAAGCGCGCCGCGCATCTGGCGACAGGGTTGGGTCTGCGTAGCTTTAACCTCGATTTGATGCACGGCCTGCCGGATCAGTCACTGGAAGAGGCGCTGGACGACCTGCGCCAGGCGATTGAGCTAAACCCGCCGCATCTCTCCTGGTACCAACTGACCATTGAGCCTAACACGCTGTTTGGTTCTCGCCCTCCGGTACTGCCGGACGACGACGCGCTGTGGGATATTTTTGAGCAAGGTCACCAGCTGTTGACCGCCGCAGGCTATCTGCAGTACGAAACGTCCGCCTATGCAAAGCCGGGGTACCAGTGTCAGCACAACCTGAACTACTGGCGCTTTGGTGATTATCTGGGAATTGGCTGCGGCGCACACGGCAAAGTAACGTTCCCGGACGGGCGCATTCTGCGCACCGCCAGAACTCGCCACCCGCGTGGGTACATGGAAGGCCGCTACCTTGAACGTCAGCATGATGTCGAGGAGGTGGATAAGCCGTTTGAGTTCTTTATGAACCGTTTTCGTTTGCTTGAAGCCGCACCGCGTGCGGAGTTCTCGCGGTATACCGGGCTGCCGGAGTCAGTGATTCGCCCACAGATTGACGACGCGCTGGCGAAGGGATATCTCACCGAGTGTGATGAATACTGGCAGATCACCGAGCACGGCAAACTGTTCTTAAACTCCCTTCTTGAGCTGTTCCTCGCCGAAGATCTCTGAAGGCGGCTTCAGGATTTTGCATCCCGTTCTGCCGGCTGAGGGAAAGGCTGGCAGAGTGTGGGGATGGACAAATCAAAACAACTCTGCAAAGAAATGACACCCGAAGAATTACGTCTGTGGTATTTGCTCAGAGGTCGCCGCTTCTTTGGATATAAGTTTCGCCGCCAGATGCCAGTTGGGGCGTATATCGTGGATTTTGCCTGTTTTAAGGCGAAGCTAATCATTGAGCTGGACGGTGGACAACATCAGGACAAACAGGCCTATGATTCCCATCGTTCTGAATTTCTGAAAGTGAATGGCTGGGAAGTTATGCGGTTCTGGAATAATGAATTCAGGACCAATGAAGAGAACGTGCTGATGGCTATTTTGCAACGACTGCGATGCCTGATGCCCTCACCCTAACCCTCTCCCACGGGAGGGGAGGCTGACTCCCTCTCCCGTGGGAGAGGGTCCCAGCGAGCGGAGATCTTACTTAAGCGTCCCCACCAGTGCCTTACGGCTGTCTTCCAGCGTCACCACGCGTTTACACACGTCTTTACCGAACTGCTGGAAATCATCTTCCTGATTCTTCCACTCGTTCTGAATCGAGGTCTGCAGCCCGCCCAGGCTACCTAATATCCCCTGCAGTGGGTTACCGCCGCCTTTCAGCACGGCTTTAGCCCCCATCTCGTTGATGCTGTCCTGCAGGATGCCGCCCATCGCCTGGTTCACCAGCTGTTGGCCGTCGGCCCGCACCTGATCGATAGCCTTGTAATGGAACGTCAGGCCGTCGGTGCGATGCTCAATAATACGGTTCATCTGCTCTTTCAGCTGTTTATCCAGCTTAGTCAGGCGGGTACGCATATTGCTGCTCTCACCCACCTCTTTGGTGATGATCTTGTCCAGCGCCACACGCCCCTTCTCGACGCGGGTTAGCGCACCTTCATCAATCCACGGCAGCGAGGCACGCAAATCGGCCTGGTAATCCTTCGCTTGTTCACGCTGCGCGGCAGTCAGGTTTTGCGGTTTACCGTTAAACGTGACGTTACCCTCTGGCGTAATCACCAGATTGCCGTTCTCGCCTTTGACCTGCACAGTTTGCGGGTTTAACACCACATCGTCACGCGGGGTGACACTACATTGATAGTCCGCATGGGCGGTGAATCCGGTTGCCATTAGTGCAACAGCCAGCAACGTTTTGCGCATCATAAACATTCCCTCAGACAAAATGGGCCAGCTAATGCTGGCCCATGACTTCTTTATTAGTCCCACCAAACATCAAAAAGTTCGCTGATGCGGACATCTTCCAGTTTGTGGTCTTCAAGCCATTTGCGCACAAGAGCCTGATGTTCTTCGGTGCATTTACCGACTTCCTGCGTGCAGATCAGACCTTCCCACGCCAGATATCCACTGCCGTCAAAGGCCAGTTTGTTTGGCTCGATAACGTCGTTGATGAACGCATCAACCTCCTGGTCGATCTGTTCTACACTGGTACCTTCCGGAAAACGCCATGCAACGGAGAAACCCACTTCCTGGAATTCTTCAATATGCATTTTTTTACGCAGACGACGGCTACGATTCTTTGCCATTATTTCACCCTCTCGAACATTAAGTCCCATACACCGTGGCCAAGACGATGACCACGCTGTTCAAATTTCGTTAACGGACGTGAATCCGGACGCGGTACATAGTCGTTGCTTGCAGACTGGTTTTTATAACCATCCAGAGACGACATCACTTCCAGCATATGTTCCGCATAAGGTTCCCAGTCGGTCGCCATGTGGAAGACACCGCCCAGTTTTAACTTACTTTTCAGCAACTCTGCAAATGGAGCCTGAACGATACGGCGTTTATTATGACGTGCTTTATGCCACGGGTCAGGGAAAAAGAGCTGAACCATGTTCAAAGAATTGTCAGGAATCATTTTGTGCAGCACTTCTACCGCGTCGTGACACATCACGCGCAGGTTCTCAACGCCCTCTTCATGGGCCGTTGCCAGGCAGGCACCTACGCCTGGTGAGTGTACTTCAATGCCGAGAAAATTTTGTTCCGGGCGGGCTTTCGCCATCGTGACCAGTGACGACCCCATACCAAAGCCGATCTCCAGCGTAACAGGCGCATCGCGGCCAAACAGCTCGGTGAAGTCAACAGGCTGTTCAGTAAACTCAACGCCCATCACCGGCCAGTAGTTATCCAGCGCGTGTTGCTGCCCTTTTGTCAGGCGGCCCTGACGGCGGACGAAGCTGCGAATACGGCGCAGCGGGCGACCGTTTTCATCAAATTCCGGTGAAATGACGTCGTTTTTCATAAAAGAGTTGTCTGCTTGTGAGAATGTTCGGGAAACGGGCATTATCCAAAGTTAAGGCTTCTATGCAAGCATGGGAAAGATCCGGTTTACAGCAGATTGACGCTGTGCTGCAATCTGCGTCCCTGATTATACGAATCGATGACCATGCAAGCCTCTCAATTTTCAGCCCAGGTGCTGGACTGGTACGACAAATACGGGCGTAAAACCCTGCCCTGGCAAATTGAAAAAACGCCTTACAAAGTATGGCTCTCTGAAGTGATGTTGCAACAAACACAGGTTGCCACGGTCATTCCTTACTTTGAGCGTTTTATGGCGCGCTTCCCGACGGTGACCGATCTGGCTAATGCACCGCTGGACGAAGTATTACACCTGTGGACGGGCCTGGGTTATTACGCCCGCGCGCGTAATCTGCACAAAGCGGCACAGCACGTTGCCACCCGCCACAACGGCACATTCCCGGAAACCTTCGACGAAGTGGCGGATTTACCCGGCGTCGGACGCTCAACCGCAGGCGCTATCCTCTCTCTGTCGTTAGGCAAGCATTACCCGATCCTCGACGGCAACGTGAAGCGCGTGCTTGCCCGTTGCTATGCAGTTGACGGCTGGCCCGGGAAAAAAGAGGTTGAAAAGCGCCTGTGGGAAATCAGTGAAGACGTTACGCCCGCCAACGGTGTTGAGCGTTTTAATCAGGCAATGATGGATCTCGGTGCGATGGTGTGTACGCGCTCAAAACCGAAATGCGAACTTTGCCCGGTGAATAATCTCTGCGTGGCGTATGCCAACAACTCGTGGGCGCAGTACCCAGGCAAAAAGCCGAAGCAGACGCTGCCAGAGCGCACCGGATATATGCTGCTGATGCAGCACGGCGATGAGGTTTTCCTGGCTCAGCGCCCACCAAGCGGTCTGTGGGGTGGGCTATACTGCTTCCCACAGTTTGAAGATGAAACCACGCTTCGGGAATGGCTTAAACAGCGCGGAATTGCTGCCGATAACCTTACGCAACAGACGGCGTTTCGTCATACTTTCAGCCATTTCCATCTGGATATTGTGCCAATGTGGCTTCCCGTGTCCTCATTCACCTCCTGCATGGATGAAGGAACCGCTCTCTGGTATAACTTAGCGCAACCGCCATCAGTCGGGCTGGCAGCTCCAGTGGAGCGCCTGTTACAGCAATTACGTGCCGGTGCAATGGTTTAGCATCGGCCTGAAAAAGAGGAATGAGTATGGCCAGAACTATTTTTTGTACTTACCTGCAGCGCGATGCTGAAGGCCAGGACTTCCAGCTCTACCCAGGTGACCTGGGTAAGCGTATCTATAACGAGATCTCCAAAGAAGCCTGGGCGCAGTGGCAGCACAAGCAAACCATGCTGATTAACGAGAAAAAACTCAGCATGATGAACCCGGAACACCGCAAACTGCTGGAGCAGGAGATGGTGAATTTCCTGTTCGAAGGCAAAGACGTACACATCGAAGGCTATACGCCACCGGAAAAATAACAGCGTGCGGGGGCAACTCCGCCGTTAAAGCAAACACAACACGCACTCCCGGAATGATGAAAAAATTTTTAGCGCTCGCGCTTGTTGCACCGCTGCTTGTGTCTTGTTCTTCAAAAAAAGGCGATGAGTACAACGAAGCCTGGGTCAAGGACACCAACGGTTTTGACATTTTGATGGGGCAGTTTGCCCATAACATCGAAAATATTTGGGGATTTAACGAAGTTCTTATTGCTGGCCCTAAGGACTACGTTAAGTACACCGACGCCTATCAGACCCGTAGCCACATCAACTTTGATGACGGTACGATCACCGTTGAAACCATCGCAGGTACCGAACCTGCTGCACGCTTACGTCAGGCGATCGTGAAAACCCTGCTGATGGGTGACGATCCGGGTTCTATTGATCTCTATTCCGATGCCGACGACATCACTATCTCCAAAGAGCCGTTCCTGTACGGTCAGGTGGTCGATCAGACCGGCCAGGCGATCCGCTGGGAAGGTCGCGCCACTAAATTTGCCGACTACCTGCTGCAAACCCGGTTGAAGAGCCGCAGCAACGGGTTGCGCATTATCTACAGCGTCACCATCAACCTGGTGCCAAACCACCTCGACAAACGTGCGCATAAGTACGTGGGCATGGTGCGTCAGGCTTCGCGTAAATATGGCGTAGATGAGTCACTGATCCTGGCGATTATGCAGACCGAATCCTCCTTTAACCCTTACGCGGTGAGCCGTTCTGACGCGCTGGGGCTGATGCAGGTTGTCCAGCACAGCGCCGGGAAAGACGTGTTCCGCGCGCAGGGTAAATCCGGTACGCCGAGCCGAAACTATCTGTTCGACCCGCAGAGTAATATTGATACCGGCACTGCGTATCTGGCGATGCTGAATAACGTCTATCTGAGCGGAATTGATAACCCAACGTCGCGCCGCTATGCCGTTATCACTGCGTACAACGGTGGGGCTGGCAGCGTGCTGCGCGTCTTCTCAAATGACAAAGTGCAGGCAGCCAGTATCATCAACAGCATGGCACCAGGGGATGTGTACTCAACCCTGACGACCCGCCACCCATCTGCAGAATCCCGTCGTTATCTTTACAAGGTAAATACGGCACAGAAAGGGTATCGCCGCCGTTAGCCCCTGCCCCTGCCTTCTCCCCAAAGGTTGAGGGATCCCCACAAATTACAGGTTGGCACAGAATACCCCCTCTCCCTTGAGGGAGAGGGCTGGGGTGAGGGGGAACATAAAGCAGTAGTGGTTATTCCGTTCACTTTATGTTGATTGCTACTCTGTAACGACAATACAGGTGAACGTGCCAGGGCGGTTCACCGCCACCGCCCTGGCAACCCGGGCTCCCGGCAGGAGAATCGCCGCTGCGCGGTACCCTCAGCTTATTCCTTCAGGCTTCGGGTCGGGCATTAGCCTGCATCCCTGCAGGCAATGCCCTCTCGGCGCATCCCTGCGCCTCGCCCCGGCCTTACGGAAACGCTTCGGCGATTTTCAGCCGGACCATGGAGTCGCTATAAGTCTTATATTTCAATGAAATAGTTTAATTGCTTAAGAAGAACAAAATTACTGGGGAACCCTCAGCCCCAAAGGAGAAGGTTAGGAGAATAGACCTCACAGCCCCTTCCCATACGAAAATGTTATTTGCATCACAATCTAAACTGCAAATTAATGTGGATTGCATTTTTTTGCGGGAGGTAACAAAACATAACATCGTCTGCTGATAGAATTGCATCAAATAACAACCCTGAATGTTCCTATAACAACATATCTCCCGCTCACTTGTGAGGAAAGTAACATGAACCTTAAGCTGCAGCTTAAAATATTGTCGTTTCTGCAGTTCTGCCTGTGGGGTAGCTGGCTGACTACTCTCGGTTCCTATATGTTTGTGACGCTCAAGTTCGATGGTGCGTCTATTGGTGCCGTATACAGCTCGCTCGGTATTGCGGCTGTCTTTATGCCAACGCTGCTGGGTATCGTGGCGGATAAATGGCTCAGCGCAAAATGGCTGTACATGCTTTGCCATCTGGTGGGGGCGGGGACGCTGTTTATGGCGGCCCAGGTGACCACGCCTGGGGCGATGTTTATGGTGATCCTGTTTAACTCGCTGGCCTATATGCCAACGCTTGGCCTGGTCAACACCATCTCTTACTACCGCCTGAAATCAGCCGGTATGGAGATCATCACCGACTTCCCGCCAATCCGTATCTGGGGCACCATCGGCTTTATCATGGCCATGTGGGGCGTGAGCTTCGCAGGCTTCGAACTGAGCCATATGCAGCTTTACATCGGGGCGACACTCTCTGTCGTACTGGCGCTGTTCACCCTGACGCTGCCGCATATTCCTGTTTCTAACCAGCAAAAAAACCAGAGCTGGAGCACCATGCTCGGCCTGGATGCGTTCGCGCTGTTTAAAAACAAACGCATGGCGATCTTCTTCATCTTCTCCATGCTGCTGGGTGCAGAGCTGCAGATCACTAACATGTTCGGCAACACCTTCCTGCACAGCTTCGATAACAACCCACTGTTCTCCGGTAGCTTTATCGTTGAGCACGCGTCGGTGATGATGTCCATCTCTCAGATCTCTGAGACACTGTTCATCCTGACCATCCCGTTCTTCCTGAGCCGCTACGGCATCAAGAACGTCATGCTGATCAGTATCGCGGCGTGGATGCTGCGCTTCGGCTTGTTCGCCTACGGTGATCCAAGCGCGTTCGGCACCGTGCTGCTGGTTCTGTCGATGATTGTTTACGGCTGCGCCTTCGACTTCTTCAACATCTCCGGTTCGGTGTTTGTGGAAAAAGAAGTGAAGCCTGAAATCCGCGCCAGTGCGCAGGGTATGTTCCTGATGATGACCAACGGCTTCGGCTGTATTCTGGGCGGCGTAGTGAGCGGTAAAGTGGTCGAGATATACACCACCAACGGCATCACCAACTGGCATCCCGTGTGGCTCATCTTCGCCGCTTACTCGCTGGTACTGTTCTTCGCGTTCATCGCGCTGTTCAAGTACAAGCACGTTCGCGAAACGCATGGTACACAGCCAATCGCGCATTAATCCCTGATGCCTTTTCGCCCGGTAGCGCTGCGCTTACCGGGCCGACATAAGCGGATGTTGTTGTGCCGGGTAGCGCTAACGCTTACCCGGCCTACATTTCGAAATGACCCATCCTACCGACAATAAATCCGCACTGCCTCCGGGGCTTAAGTTACGTTCAGTCAACGCGGTATCCATCTTAAGTAACGCATCACGATCCCAACCGCTGGCCAACATTTCCCGCGCATACCCCTGTACGTAACGCAGCCCTTCCATACCGCCGCGCGACACCAGATTGCTGTCCTGATTCACCGCCATCAGGCGTAACAGCAGACCGTGAAGCGAATGTCCACTCCACTGCTCCAGCACCTTACGCACGGTGCTAAAACCACTTTCTGCCTCGCCGCGCGCGCCGGTTAAACCATACTGCTGATACTGCCGCTCGCCCGCGGTTGCCTGCCCGCTGCGCCCGGCCAGTTCACGCGCCACCATCCCACGACAGATGTTACTTACTTCACAACAGAGGCTATCTGCGGACACATTGTTCACACGCCCGGAGGCGAAACAGAGCAAACCGAGGGCAAAAATCCCCCCTTTATGGGTGTTCACCCCGTTTGTCGCGGCATACATTGCCTGCTCGCAGGCAATGCCCATTGGGCGGATGAGGCGCAGTTGCTCAGCCACCGGTTTACCCGCATGTTCTGACCCCAGCTCGGCAAAGCGGGAAAACCACGGTGTAACCGCCCTGATGCTGCGAACAAACAGGGTGTGATCCATATCGCGATGCGCGCCGTTGTTAAGCTTATCCACCAGCCCCGGTTTTGGCGTCAGTTCCAGTTCATGCCATAACGCCTCTTCGGCAAGCCCGGGGACATCCGCCGGACGCGGTTTAGTCGCGAGCAAACCAGTCATCAATCATCTTCTCCACCCGGGCCACCACCTGCTCAACGGGATGATTTCGCGAGCGGGAACAGGCGTGAGCAGGTTCGTCACAAATCAGGCAGCGACGCAGATGCGAACCCAGAGACTGACGCCCCACATGACCATTTTCAGGGCAGATCACGTCCAGATCCCACAACCGGCCAAGCGGATGCGTCTGCTCCAGCGCCGCACAGTGCGCTTTCATTTCCGCAGCCTGATGCGCTACACACCACAACGCTTCTGGCCCGGTGGGCAGCCACAGCACCTGCCTGTCCAGCACCTGCCAGCGGTTTTCCCACAGCAGTTGATCGCACATCTGTAATGCCACGCCCATCGTGTTGCGATAGCGCAGGCTGTCTTTAATTTCCCCTGGCGTCACCAGGGTGAGAGAAATCACTGGTTGTTGATAGTGCGTAAGCCAGTCAGTCTGGCGTGCTGCGCGGCGCTCTTTCGCCGCCAGCAGTTCATCCAGGCTGACACCCGCCCGCACGGGTGTCGCTATAGTCATCGTTACTCCTTCACCTGTCGCACGGTGTCTATCACGCTGCCGTCACGGTAGCGGATAACACCAACGATTTTGTCGGTAAATTCAATGGGTTTTGGTACACCAGTCAGTGAAATTGCACGCTCAAAGAGCGCGTAGATATCCACAATGCGGAGGCCCGCAGCAAGCAGGCGCTCGCGGATCTCCGGACGTGCCGGGTTGACCGCGATGCCGTGATCGGTCACCAGCACATCGATGCTCTCCCCCGGCGTCAGGCGTGTGGTCACGCGTTTCACCACCGTGGGAATGCGGCTACGCAACAGCGGCGCAACCACAATGGTCAGATTGGCAGCCGCTGCCACATCACAGTGACCGCCAGATGCACCGCGCATCACGCCATCAGATCCAGTGATGACGTTGACATTGAAATCGACGTCGATTTCCAGGGCGCTGAGGATCACCACATCGAGCTGGTCGCAGCATGCCGCCTTGCTGCCAGGGTTGGCGTAGACGTTAGTAGAGATCTCCACATGGTTCGGGTTACGCGCCAGTGAGGCTGCCGCCTGGCCGTCAAAGCACTGGGTATCGAGCAGTTTTTCGATCAGCCCTTTTTCGTGCAGATCCACCAGACTGCCGGTGATCCCCCCAAGCGCAAATCGCGCCTTCACGCCGCTGCGCTCCATCTTCTCTTCCATAAAGCGGGTACAGGCGGTGGACGCTGCACCGGAGCCGGTCTGCATAGAGAAGCCAGGTTTGAAATAACCTGAGTGTTCAATCACGTCTGCCGCATAGCGGGCAATCATCAGCTCGCGCGGGTTACTGGTCACGCGTGCCGCGCCAACGCTGATTTTCGCCGGATCGCCGACGCTTTCCACCTGCACGATGTAATCCACCTGATCCTGCACCAGGCTGGCAGGCATATTCGGGAACGGCACCAGCGCTTCGGTCAGCAGCACCACCTTACGGGCAAAGTGAGCATCCACCATCGCGTAGCCCAGCGAGCCACAGCTTGATTTGCCGTGCGTGCCGTTGGCATTGCCAAACTCGTCACTGCACGGTACACCGAGAAACGCCACGTCGATATTCAGCTCACCGTCCTGCAACAGCTTAACGCGCCCACCGTGGGAGTGAATTTGCACTGGCTCGTCCATCAGCCCGTGAGAGATGGCATCCGCCAGCCTGCCGCGCATGCCCGAGGTGTAAATCCGGGTGATAACGCCGCTCTCAATATGTTCGATCAGCGCGTCGTTGCAGGTCATCAGTGAGCTGGAGGCCAGCGTCAGGTTTTTGAAACCCATCTTCGCCAACAGCGCCACAACGTTATTGATCACCCGGTCGCCTTCGCGAAACGCATGGTGAAACGAAATGGTCATCCCGTCCTGCAGGCCGCTACGTAACACGGCCTCTTCAACGGACTCGCACAGCTTGCGGGTATGTTTTTCGTCAGGGCTATTCAGCCACGGCGTTGCGCTATGGGCGGTATCAAACGGTTTTAAATCCCGCAGATGGGGAAAATTCACATGGAGAAGTTCTGTCTGGTTCATTGTGTAATCCTTAACGACGCACGCCGGAAGCTGCCGCGCGTTCCAGCACCATCTGCGCGTGGTTAATAATCGGGGCGTCGACCATTTTGCCGTTGAGCGACACGACGCCCAGGCCGTTACGTTCGCCCTCTTCTGCCGCTTCAATCACCCGTTTCGCGTGATCCACTTCCTGCTGGGTTGGCGCATAGGCGTTATGCAGCAGATCAATCTGACGCGGGTTAATCAGCGATTTGCCGTTAAAGCCCATCTTGCGGATCAAGTCGACCTCGCGCAGGAACCCGGCCTCATCGTTAACGTCTGACCACACCACGTCGAAGGCATCAATGCCTGCGGCGCGGGCGGCGTGCAGCACCGCACAGCGGGCATAGAACAGTTCGGTGCCATCACCACGCTCGGTCTGCATGTCCATTACGTAGTCAAAAGCCGCCAGTGCGATGCCGATTAAACGCGGGGAGCTGCGGGCAATCGCCACGGCGTTGATCACGCCAATCGCCGATTCAATCGCTGCCATTACGCGGGTTGAGCCTGGCTCGCGTCCGCATTCACGCTCGATGCGTTCCAGATGGCCTTCCAGCTCATAGATGTCATCCGGCGTGTCGGTTTTCGGCAGGCGGATCACATCCACACCGGCCCGCACGGCAGCTTCCAGATCCAGCAAGCCAAACGGCGTGCTCAGCGGGTTAATGCGCACCACGGTTTCGATATCCTGATACATCGGGTGCTGCAGCGCGTGGAACACCAGCATGCGCGCGGTATCTTTCTCACGCAGGGCAACCGCATCTTCAAGGTCGAACATGATGGAGTCAGGACGGTAGATAAACGCCGTTGAGAGCATGGCGGCATTCGCGCCCGGCAGGAACAACATACTGCGGCGGAGTTTGCTCATTTCAGCGCCCCCCAGTTAATGGCCTGTTCATCAGCGGCACGCAGAAGCGCGCTTTGCAGGCGGGCGCGGATCACACAGTCCAGCGCACCTTTGTCTTCAATAATGATTAATCCCTGGTGCACGTTCATGGCGCGCAATGTGTCATTCACGACCTGGCGGATTTGCTCGCCAAACTGCTTAATCACTTCACTGTGGATGACAATCTCCAGCTCGTCGTGAGCGGGGGCGATTTTCACCATCAGGTCGCTGGACTCCTGCGTACCGGCCAGCGCCTCCCTTACAATTTTCATGATAAATTCCTGATAGTTATGCGACTTCCGCACTCGCGCGGTAATGCGTTTCGAGATGCGCGAAGGTGGAGTCCGGGACAATCTCCCGGATCCGGGAAAACTGCTGTGTCTTGAGTAAACGGCGCACTTCCGATGCCGAAATAGCGTTACCGGTGGCCTTAATGCGCGGCATTTCCACCACCTCAATATGTGAGGTAAGCAGGGCGTGCAGCGTCTGGTTGTACTGGCGGGTGATATCGCAAAATGGCTCCGAGCCGATAAAGCGATGGGTGATCCCCAGCGCCGGGGCGATGTAATCGCGGAAGATCAGCACGTCGATCTCACTCCACGCCTGCTGCACTTTGCCGCTCTCCTTCAGGAAATAGGCCGGAAACGTGGCGCGGGAAATGATGTACTGCGATCCTTCATGTACGGTCACGTTCGCCAGATGCGCCACACCCGCGCGCACCATCTCCAGGCGTGCGCTGAACGGGAAGAACGAGGCGTCTTCACGCACCACAAACAGGTGCAGCGCATCGCACTGTTGTGCCGCCTGCTCCACCAGATGCCGGTGGCCGAGGGTGAACGGGTTGGCGTTCATCACAATCGCGCCAATCTTCTCCCCACGCTTGCGCATCGTGCTGAGTGAGCGGCAGTAACGTTCAATTCCCTGCGGGGTGTTCTCCATTAACACCGCGTTATCACCGCTCTGGGCGATTGGCCAGAAACCGCTGCGACCAAAACGTACCTTGTTGCAAGGCCGGGTGCAGAGGAAGAGGTGAAAATGGCCGCGCTCCAGCGCCGCATTCTCCACCTCTGCCAGCAAACGTGCGCTCAGGTTTTCCCCGCGCAGTTGCTCGTTTACCGCCACACATTTGATGACGTTGGCGGCAAGCCCGGCACAACCCACCAGCTGTGTGCCAGCCCAGGCTTCGACAAACAGCGTGATGTCGTTGTCCAGGCCAAGACCGCTGTCTGCCAGCAGGTAACGGATCTGGCTTAAGCGTTCCGGGTGTTTCGCCACAAGGGTGTGACGAAAATCAATGGGTTGTGATTGCATGCTGCCGCCTTACTCAGTGTGCTGCCGCAAGCCCGGCGGCTGGCGCTTCCATGATCACATTGCTCAGATGACCGATATGCTCGATCTCCACCTCAATACGATCGCCCTCTTTCATAAACAGTGGCGGGTTACGTTTTTTACCCACACCGCCAGGGGATCCGGTGATGATCACATCCCCCGGGCTGAGGCGCGTAAAGGTGCTGATGTATTCGATCAGCTCCGCCACCTTGTGGATCATGCTGCTGGTGTTGTCTTCCTGTACCATGCGGCCATTCAGCCAGGTGCGGATAGCCAGCTGGTGCGGGTCCGGGATCTCATCTGCCGTCGCCATCCACGGGCCAAACGCCCCGGTCTGACGCCAGTTTTTCCCGGCCGTGAACCAGGTGTGCTGCCAGTCGCGGGCGGAACCATCCATGTAGCAGCTGTAGCCCGCCACGTGATGCAACGCATCGTCGCGGCTGATGTTCTCCCCGCCTTTGCCGATGATCACCGCCAGCTCGCCCTCATAGTCGAACTCGCTGGAATGACGCGGCTTAAGCACCGGTTCGTTGTGGCCGGTCTGCGAATCCGGAAAGCGGACAAACAGCGTCGGTGCCGGGTTGTGCTGGTCAAACTCCTTGCGCTTGTCGGCGTAATTCATGCCCACGCAGAGGATTTTTTCCGGCTGCTCAATCACCGGTAAGAAGGTGATGGCGCTCATTGGCACATCTACTGCATCGTTCAGATAACGGGTGGCCTGCACCAGCCCGTTGCCCTGCAACAGCGCTTTCAGGTCGCTGTAGCGGTCGCCCAGACGGCGACCTAAATCAATCACGCCGTCGGCCTGCACGATGCCGTAGCTGCGTTTACCCTGGTATAAAAAGCTTGCGAGTTTCATTGTTCTTTCCTGAAAACTTAAACGAGGAAGTTGCCCAGTATCAGCAGTGAGACGGAGACGTTAATCGCGCCGCCAATACGGGTAGCTATCTGGGCGAAGGGCATCAGGCTCATGCGGTTGCCTGCGGTCAGGATCGCCACGTCACCGGTACCGCCCTGGCCGCTCTGGCAGCAGGAAACGATGGCGACATCAATCGGGTGCATACCAATCTTTTTACCCACGAAGAACCCGGTTGCCACCAGTGCGGAAACGGTGCTGACGATAACCAGCAGGTTGCTGACGGTGAATGCAGCGACCAGTTCGTGCCACGGGGTGATCGCCACGCCGACGGCGAAGAGGATTGGGTAGGTCACAGAGGTCTGGAAGAATTTGTAGACCACCTGAGAACCTTCAAGCAGACGCGGAGAAGCACCGTTGCACAGCTTCACCAGCACCGCCATAAACAGCATGCCAACCGGTGCAGGCAGGCCAATCAGCTTGTGGCCGAGCATACCCAGCATGTAGAGCAGTACCGCCAGCAGTGCGCCAGAGGCGATAGTAGTAACGTCCGCTTTACCGGAAAACGCAGGTTGAGAGACGGTGGCATCGGCATTAGTGCGGTTTGGCATCAGCTGGCCTTCACCGGTCAGGTGCGGATAACGTTTACCGAGCTGGTTCAGACAGCCGGAGATAATGATCGCCGTCAGACCACCCAGCATCACCATCGGCAACACGCGACCGAGCGCCACACCCTGGTCCATATGCAACAATGTGGCATAACCGATGGAGAGCGGGATCGCCCCTTCGCCCACGCCGCCGGCCATAATTGGCAGAATAATAAAGAAGAAGATCTGGAACGGTTCAAGACCCAGCGCCAGGCCCACGCCCATCCCGACAATCATGCCGACGATTTCACCACACAGCATCGGGAAGAAGATGCGCAGGAAGCCCTGGATCAGCACGGTGCGGTTCATACTCATAATGCTGCCGACAATAATGCAGCAGATGTAGAGATAAAGAATGTTGGTGGATTTGTAGAATTTGGTGGTAGATTCAACCACCACGTCCGGCAGCAGGCCATAATAGACCAGCGCGGAGGGAATAAAGGTGGCGCAAATCGCCGCCGCGCCGAGCTTGCCGACAATCGGCAGACGTTTACCGAATTCACCGCAGGCAAAACCGAAAAATGCCAGCGTCGCTACCATCACCACGATGTCGCTCGGCAGCTTTCCGCCCAGGCAATCAATGGCAATCAGCGCGCCTGCCAGCACGAACAGCGGCAGTGGAATAATCCCAATTTTCCAGGTATCCATAATATGCCACCAGCGCTCTTTGAGTGATGGCCGTTGAATATCAATCGGGTCGTGGGTAACAGAGAATGAATCGTCAGTTGTGCTCATAATAAGCCCCTTAGTTATTTTGTGCGTTCAGCTTAGAGTCACAAAGGCTTACTTTATGTGAGGAATGACATATTAAAAGCGAAGTTTTAATGGCCACTATGGTTTTAATGGTTTCTTTTATTTAATGTGATTTACGCCTTATTTATTGCCGTGGTTTTTATGGTTTCTTTTCTTAACCGAACAAACAAATAACATTTCTGAACTGAGCCTGTTCCTTTCAGATAAATCTTTTACAGACCGTGCTGTGCAAGGGATCACAAGTTTTCGGCAAAGCAGACGTCAGTACAAAAAAAGATGATATATTGGCGTCCTTCCTTGATACCTCGCGTGATAGTGATGAAAGTATCGTTTCAGATCAAACTGTTTGTTTCGCTGGTCGCCTTTTTCTCAGTGCTGTTTGCATTACTGGGCGGATATTATTATGTCGATGTCGGCAGGCAGCTTTATCAGGAGATGAGCACACGCGCAAAAATACAGGCGGAAGAAATTGCAATTATTCCGACTTTACGTAATGAAGTCGAACAAAAAGATATCAAAGCAATCCATTCCTTTATGCAAAAAATAGCTACCCACAGCGATGCCAGTTTTATTGTGATTGGCGATAATCAGGGGCTGCATCTGTTTCATTCCGTGTTTGCTGACAAAGTGGGTACAACGCTGGTCGGTGGGGACAACGAAGAGGTCTTACACGGCAAAAGCACCACCACCATCCGCAAAGGGGGCCTGGGTATTTCGCTGCGCAGCAAAGCGCCCATCTTTAACGATGCCGGGCAGGTGGTGGGGATTGTCTCGGTGGGGTATCTCACCAGCTATCTTGACACCATCACCGTCAATAAAGTGGTCAACATTCTGATTGCTGCCGTGCTGCTGCTGTTCGCCCTGTTCATCTTCTCGTGGTTTTTCACCCGCAGTATTAAAAAGCAGATCTTCTCTCTGGAGCCACGTGAAATCGGCCTGCTGGTGCGCCAGCAAAAGGCGATGATGGAGTCTATTTATGAAGGGGTGATTGCCATTGATGATGAACTGCGCATTGAGGTCATCAACCAGGCTGCCAGAAAATTACTGGGGTTAAGCCAGCCAGCGCGGGAGCTGCGAGGGCAACTGATTAGCCAGGTTATCGACCCCGTCCCGTTTTTCAATACACCGGCTATGCTGGCGAAAGATACCCATGATGAGATTTGCCGGTTTAACGATCTCACGGTCATTGCCAGCCGTGTGCGGATTATGCTGGAAGATTCACTTCAGGGCTGGGTCATCACCTTCCGCGACCGCAATGAAATCGACACTCTCAGCACACAGCTCAGCCAGGTTAAACGCTACGTCGACAACCTGCGCATTATGCGCCATGAACAGCTCAACCGTATGACGACCCTGTCCGGTCTGCTGCATATGGGGCGTTATGAAGAGGCAATAGGTTACATTCAGGCGCAATCGGAACACGCACAGGAGCTGCTGGACTTTATCTCATCACGCTTTAGCTCCCCGACGCTGTGCGGCCTGCTGCTGGGCAAAGCGGCGCGTGCCCGCGAAAAAGGGGTTGAGCTGAATTTCGACCCGGCCTGCCGGATGGATAAACCCTTCCAGCCTCTGCTCGAATCGGAACTGATTTCAATTATTGGCAACCTGCTGGATAACGCCATCGAAGCGACGCAGCGCGCACCGCTTCCGCACGAGCCGGTCAATGTGCTAATAAAACTGAACGAACAGGAACTCATCATTGAAGTGGCCGACCAGGGCGTTGGCATCAAACCGGAGATCCGTGAAAGGATATTTGAGCGCGGCATCACCACCAAAACACGCGGCGATCATGGCATTGGCCTGTATCTGATCGAAAGCTATGTCACGCAGGCTGGCGGAGCAATAGAAATTGCCGATAACACGCCCCGCGGTGCCATTTTCTCACTGTTTATTCCCGCGACGGGAGCCGCGCGACGTCCCGCACAGGAACTGGAAGATACCGATTATGCAACATGAACTTATCGACGTACTGATCGTTGAAGACGAGAACGAACTGGCGCAACTTCACGCGGAGCTTATCAGTAAACATCCCAGACTACGGCTGGTGGGGGTGGCCTCATCGCTGGCTGACGCACAGGCACAGCTTGAAAGCAAACAACCGCAGCTCATGCTGCTGGACAACTACCTGCCGGATGGCAAGGGGATCACCCTGATCAGTAACCCGATGCTGGCCCGCGCCAACTGTTCGGTGATTTTCATCACTGCCGCCAGCGACATGGATACCTGCAGCCAGGCCATTCGCAACGGCGCATTTGATTACATTCTGAAGCCAGTCTCCTGGAAGCGGCTCAGCCAGTCGCTTGAACGCTTTGTGCAGTTCGCCGAACAGCAACGCGTCTGGAAGATTGTCGACCAGCAGAACGTGGATTCGCTGTATCAACTGCAGGCGAAAAACTACCGCCAGGATAACGGCAGCAAAGGCATTGAGGAAAACACGCTGGCGCGGGTGCAGATGCTGTTTAATGACAACGCGACGCACTGCTTCTCGGTGGATGAAGTGGTGAGCGAAACAGGCTTAAGTAAAACCACTACCCGACGCTATCTGGAGCACTGCGTAGAGGTGGGGTTTCTGAGCGTGGAGATGCTGTACGGGAAGATTGGGCATCCGCGGAGGATGTATAAGCGTAGTGTGGTTTGATGAAACGTTCCCTCTCCCTGTGGGAGAGGGTTAGGGTGAGGGCAACAGCCCGCACTATCTTAAAACATACCCATACAATCGCTTAATCCCGTCCGCATCCTTCTCGCTGTAAACCCCCTGCAACTCTGGCGAGAAGCCCGGCAGCAGGTTGATACCCTCCTCCAGCGCAAGGAAGTAACGTTGCACCGCCCCACCCCAGATTTCACCCGGCACCACGCACAGCACTCCTGGCGGATACGGCAGCGCGCCCTCAGCGGCAATGCGACCTTCCGCGTCGCGTATGCGCACTAATTCCACGTTCCCGCGAATATACTCCTGGTTCGCATCCTGCGGGTTCATTACCACCGCTGGCAGGCTCTCCTGGCGGAACATCGCCTTCTGCAGATCTTTAACGTTAAAGCTGACGTAAAGATCGTGCATCTCCTGGCACAGCTGACGGAGGGTGTAATCGCGGTAGCGCACCGGATATTTCTGGTAGATGGTCGGCAGCACGTCTGCAAGCGGCGTGTCGTCTTCAATATGCTGTTCAAACTGACCCAGCATCGCCACCAGTTGCGCCAGCTTCTCGTGGCTTTCGGCTGGTGTCAGCAGGAACAGGATCGAGTTGAGATCGCACTTCTCCGGCACGATGCCATTTTCACGCAGGTAGTGCGCGAGAATGGTCGCCGGTATACCAAACTCAGTGTAGTTACCGGTTTGTGCATCAATACCCGGCGTGGTCAGCAGCAATTTGCACGGATCGACAAAATACTGCTCGTGGGCATAGCCCTCAAAACCGTGCCATTTTGCGCCCGGCTCAAAGCTGAAGAAACGAAGTTCGCTGGCGATGGCGTGCGTTGGGTGATCCTGCCACGGCCTCCCCGCCACCACCGGTGGAATAAACGGTTTGATCATATGGCAGTTGGCAATGATCGCCTTGCGCGCCTCTATGCCCAGCTCCACGCACTCCGCCCACAGCCTGCGTCCGCTTTCCCCTTCGTGGATTTTGGCGTTCACATCCAGCGCCGCGAACAGCGGATAAAACGGGCTGGTCGAGGCATGCAGCATAAATGCATTGTTGAGCCGCTTGTGCGGGCAGAAGCGCGCCTGACCACGAATGTGGTTATCCTTTTTATGGATCTGCGAGGTTTGCGAGAACCCGGCCTGTTGCTTATGCACCGACTGGGTCACGAAAATGCCCGGATCGTTCCCGGTCAGTTCCAGCAACAGCGGGGACGTTTCCGCCATCATCGGGATAAATTGTTCGTAGCCCACCCACGCAGAATCAAACAGAATGTAGTCGCAAAGATGGCCGATCTTGTCGATCACCTGACGCGCGTTGTAGATCGTGCCATCGTAGGTGCCAAGCTGGATAACCGCCAGGCGGAACGGGCGAGCCTCATCGGCTTTTTCCGGTGCAACGTCGCGGATCAGACTTCTGAGGTACGCATCATCAAAACAGTGCGCATCAATTCCACCAATAAAACCAAACGGGTTGCGCGCCGCTTCAAGGTAGACCGGCGTTGCCCCCGCCTGGATTAACGCCCCGTGGTGGTTGGACTTATGGTTGTTACGGTCAAACAGCACCAGATCGCCACGGGTCAGCAGCGCGTTGGTGACGACCTTATTGGCAGCGGAAGTGCCGTTCAGCACGAAGTAGGTTTTATCTGCGTTAAACACTTTTGCAGCAAATTTTTGCGCATGCTTGGCTGAGCCTTCGTGGATCAGCAGATCCCCCAGCTTCACATCGGCGTTGCACATATCGGCGCGAAAAACATTCTCACCAAAGAAATCAAAGAACTGCCGCCCCGCAGGGTGTTTTTTGAAAAATGCGCCGTGCTGGTGCCCCGGGCAGGCAAAGGTGCTATTGCCCATCGCCACATACTGACTCAGGGTGTCAAAAAATGGCGGTAACAGGTTCTCTTCGTAACGGCTGGCGGCAGACTCCAGTTCCAGGAACTCTTGTGCTTTACCAGTAATCGTGGCAGTGGCACCTTCAGGAACATCCATCGGCTCTTGCGAGAATATAAACACCGGTAACTGAAAGCCTGTACGTTTCAGCAACGCAAGGATACCGCTACAGCTTTCAGCGACCGTAATGACGACAGCCGCCACATCGGTAAAATCGGTACTGTCCAGCGTCACCTTTTCCCGGTGCGTGGACACAGCAGAGACCAGCTCGCGGCTGACGGCGATTTTCATGGTTTTCATAAGCGCAGTTACCCTCACCGAACGGTGAGACAGGAGTAGTTTACGTTGATACGGGTGAGCGTTCGCGCAGCGACAGACATCATCATCATTGGCGGCTCCGTACACTGAAAGGAGAAAATTCGCGCAATCATGTCATCTTTTATTTTAGGGTGCAAGAAGGAATCAGTATGCACTAAACCACCCCAGACTTAGCACCAGCCTGAAGCGAAACTTAATAATAATGCATTCTCAGTGAGTAAATAACAGGGTGTTTCTTTGGCTATTAATGACTGGACTGCAGCCTGATGCTGGTAACAGAGCTGAAATCTACGGGATTAAGCGGTTTGCCGTGGTCACCATACCGCTGTCTGCACTCTGGACGCACTTTTCGCTTAAGATTACGGCGAACTGGTGAGAGAGTGTGCAGTCTGTAACGAAAACAACAAATTTCGTTGACGGCGGTGGGTGAATCGGGTTTAATGCGCCCCGTTGCCCGGATAGCTCAGTCGGTAGAGCAGGGGATTGAAAATCCCCGTGTCCTTGGTTCGATTCCGAGTCCGGGCACCACTAATTTAAAGAAACCAGCCTACGGGCTGGTTTTTTGCTTTTGGGGTTCTGGTAAATATCTGATCATACAAACCGCAAACACCCCACCCTGCCTTTTCCATCGCCCGGTATTTTTCATCCTTCAAATCCGCTCTCAGGAAAGAAAGCACCACCGTGCATTAATCAACAGAAACGGGTCAATAAAACTGTTTCAGTGTTTCAAGCAGGGCATGTGCCGCTTTAGACAGCTGCGTATGCCCAGGGTGGATAACACCGATGCACTTTTCAATCGACGGGTTCTCCAGCGGAATACAGACCGCACCCAGCGACGTCATCTGCGACGCGCACAGAGCCGGGACGGCGCTGCCGCCAAGCCCACTGGCAACCATTCGACCAACCGTCACCAGCTGGTGACTTTCCAGCGCGACATCCAGCCTGCGACCGCTGCGGGCCAGTTCCTCTTCCATCATCAGACGTACCGCCGAGGGGCGCTGCAGAGTAATGAAATCCAGCGTCAGCAACTCCTCCCAGGACAGGCTTTTTCGGGCAGCCAGAACCGACTCTTTCGGCACGATCGCCACAAAACGATCGAGACCCAGCGGGGTAAACAGCAGGTTGTGGGTCGGCGCTGGCTCAAAGGCGATCCCCATCTCCACCCGTCCCTCCCGCACCATCTCGATCACCTGCTCGTTGATGACATCGTGCACGGTGACGTTGATCCCGGTATAGCGATCGCGAAAGGTTTTCAGAACCTCGGGCAGCACGTTAGCCGCAAATGACGGCATCGCCGCAACCGAGATTTTGCCACGCTGTAGCGTAAAACACTGGTGCATGGCCTCTTCGACATTATCCCAGTCGGCAAGCAGCTGCCGCGCCATCGGTAAAAACGTCTCCCCCTCCTGCGTCAGAGCAACTTTACGTGTGCTCCGCTGTAACAGCGGACCTCCCAGCGCATCCTCCAGCCCTTTAATCGTCAGGCTCAATGCTGGCTGGGAAAGATTCAACCGTTCGCTGGCATGCGCGAAATTCAGAGTGTGAGCTACCGCTAAAAACGCGCGTAACTGTTTGACACTCATTCTCATTTTTCACCTTGTTAACTAATTGAAAAAATTTAGTTAACAACAAATTAATAAAAAAACCAAATGAATGGGTCACAAATTCAAAATTAACAAATGAGTCACCGCCCCTAATGATACCGACACAGATAACGGGAGAGATAACTATGGCGGGACTGGATAAGCGCGTCGGTAGCTATGCGCAGGCGCTGGATGGGCTGACGGACGGGATGACCTTGCTGGCGGGCGGCTTCGGCCTGTGCGGTATTCCTGAAAATCTGATCGCGGAAGTCAGACGCCGTCAGGTGCAGGGTCTGACTGTAGTTTCAAACAATTGTGGTGTGGATGGTTTCGGTCTCGGGATCCTGCTCGAAACACGTCAGGTGCGCAAGGTCGTGGCGTCGTATGTGGGCGAAAATGCGTTATTTGAGCAACAGGTGCTGAGCGGTGAGCTGGAGATTGAGCTGACGCCTCAGGGGACACTGGCAGAAAAGGTGCGCGCAGGCGGAGCCGGTATTCCGGCATTTTACACGGCAACCGGATATGGCACTCCCGTCGCGGCTGGCAAAGAAGCGCGCCAGTTTGCAGGTAAGCACTACATCCTGGAAGAGGCCATCACCGGAGATTTCGCGCTCATCAAGGGCTGGAAAGCGGACTGGTACGGCAACGTTATCTACCGACATACCGCGCAAAACTTTAACCCCCTGATGGCAACCGCAGGCCGGATAACGGTTGTGGAGGTGGAGGAAATTGTCCCGCCGGGCGAATTGCCCCCGTCTGCCATTCATACCCCGGGGATTTACGTCGACAGGATTATTGTCGGCCAGTTTGAAAAACGCATTGAACAGCGCACGCTGCGCGCAGAGGGAGTCTGACTATGTTAACCCGTGAACAGATGGCTATGCGCGTTGCCAGAGAACTGCACGATGGCTACTACGTCAATCTGGGGATCGGCATCCCTACGCTTGTGGCGAACTATATCCCGGCAGGGATGGACGTGATGCTTCAGTCCGAAAATGGCCTGCTGGGGATGGGAGCGTTTCCTGATGAGCAGAGCCTCGATGCCGACATGATCAACGCCGGGAAGCAGACCGTGACCGCACGAACAGGTGCCGCCATTTTCGACTCGGCCCAGTCGTTTGCCATGATCCGCGGTGGCCATGTGGATTTGACCGTACTGGGGGCGTTTGAGGTGGATATCGAAGGCAATATCGCCTCGTGGATGATCCCCGGGAAAATGGTGAAAGGCATGGGTGGCGCGATGGATTTGGTCGCCGGGGCGCAGAACATCATTGTGGTGATGACCCACGCGTCGAAAAACGGCGAATCAAAATTGCTGCAGCGCTGCACCCTGCCCCTTACGGGCGTGGGCTGTATCCGCCGGGTCTTAACCGATCTGGCTCTGCTGGAGATAGAAAACGGGGCGTTCATTCTCCGGGAGTATGCGCCGGGCGTCAGCATTGACGATATAGTCCGCAAAACGGCCGGGAAAATCATCGTTGCGGACGATGTTCGCGAAATGTGCTTCATGGAGAACGCCCTATGAAAGAGGTCATGATTGTCGGGGCAACGCGAACCCCCATTGGCAGTTTTCGCGGTGCACTCTCCCCCCTTTCAGCGGTTGAGTTGGGCGCTGTCGCGGTACGTCGCCTGCTTGAAGAGAGCCAGCTTCCCGCAGGTGAAATTGACGAACTCATATTTGGTCAGGTGCTGACGGCAGGCTGTGGGCAAAACCCGGCGCGACAGACAGCAATCACATCCGGTTTACCTGCCAGCGTCCCGGCGGTCACGGTGAATCTGGTTTGCGGCGCAGGGTTAAAAGCCGTGCAACTGGCGGCACAAGCGATCCGCTGCGGTGATGCCAGCGTTGTTATCGCAGGTGGCCAGGAAAGCATGAGTAATGCCCCCTACCTGCTGGACGGCGCACGGGCCGGGCTGCGCTTTGGTCACGCAGGCCTGCAGGACAGCATGATTGTCGATGGCCTGTGGGATGCATTTAACGATTATCACATGGGGATCACTGCCGAAAACGTCGCCCGGCAGTATGGCATTTCACGCGAGGAGCAGGATGCTTTCGCCGTTTTGTCACAGCAAAAAGCGGCGGCGGCTATCGAATCAGATCGGTTTGCGGCTGAAATTTCCCCCGTCACGGTGACGCAGGGTAAAAAACCGCCATTGATTATCGACCGTGATGAACAGCCCCGACCCGGAACAACCCCCGATCAACTCTCCCGACTGCGTCCGGCTTTTCGTCAGGACACCGGCACGGTGACAGCGGGCAATGCTTCAACCCTGAATGATGGTGCGGCGGCAGTGTTGTTGATGAGCGGTGAAAAAGCGCGGGAAAGTGGCTTACCGGTGCTGGGCCGGATCGTGAGCTATGCGGTCACGGGCGTCGATCCGGCAGTCATGGGCATTGGCCCCGTCAGCGCCTGTCAGACGGCGCTGGCGCGAGCGGGTTGGTCACTGGAAGAAGTGGAATTAATTGAAGCCAATGAAGCCTTTGCCGCGCAGTCGCTGGCAGTCGGCAAAGCGCTCGGCTGGGAAAGCAGCAAAGTGAACGTTAACGGCGGCGCAATCGCGCTGGGGCATCCCATCGGTGCGTCCGGCTGTCGGATCCTCGTGACGCTACTGTATGAAATGCAGCGTCGTAACGTCAAAAAAGGGCTCGTCACCCTGTGCGTAGGCGGCGGACAAGGGATCGCGTTGACCATCGCGCGCTAAACCTGCCCGGACATCTCGTTTGTACCCGAATATAACAATGATAGTGAGGAGTCGTAATGAGTGTGTTGATTGCCCTGGCGGCGCTGGCATTGCTGATGCTGGCAGCCTATCGCGGATACAGCGTTATTTTGTTTGCCCCCATCGCAGCACTGGGGGCAGTGCTACTCACCGACCCGGGTGCCGTTGGCCCGACATTTACCGGCCTGTTCATGGAAAAAATGGTCGGCTTCGTTAAGCTCTACTTCCCGGTGTTCTTGCTGGGCGCGGTCTTTGGCAAGCTGATTGAACTCTCCGGCTTTTCCCGTTCGATTGTCGCTGCGGCCATTCAGATACTGGGACGTCGCCACGCGATCCCGGTGATCGTGGTCGTGTGCGCGCTGCTCACCTATGGCGGTGTGTCGCTGTTCGTCGTTGCCTTTGCGGTTTACCCTTTCGCCGCAGAGTTGTTCCGCCAGAGTGGCATACCGAAACGACTGATCCCCGCCACCGTCGCGCTGGGCGCTTTCTCGTTTACGATGGACGCCCTGCCTGGCACACCGCAGATCCAGAATATTATTCCCACCAGCTTTTTCGGCACCAACGCCTGGGCCGCTCCGTGGCTTGGCGTTATCGGCTCGCTGTTTATTATCTGCTTTGGTCTGCTATGGCTGGAGCGCCAGCGTCGTAAGGCACTCAATAATAATGAGGGCTATGGTTCAGATCTGAAAAACGAACCTGAAACACCCGATAATATTAACCTTCCCCACCCACTTATTGCGATTGCCCCACTGCTGGTCGTCGGGATACTGAACCTGCTGTTTACCCGTTGGATCCCCGGCTGGTACGGCACGAGCCATGAACTGACGCTGCCGGGTCTGGCGAAGCCGATTGTGACCGAAGTCAGCAAAATCACCGCCATCTGGGCGGTGGAGGCCGCGCTGCTCTCCGGCATCCTGCTGGTGCTGATCTTCGGCTTTCGTAATATTCACGGACGCCTGGCCGAAGGCAGTCGGACGGCGGTCAGTGGCGCGATTCTGGCGGCCATGAATACGGCGTCTGAATATGGTTTCGGGGCCGTTATTGCCGCGCTGCCTGGTTTTCTGGTTCTGTCCAAAGGGCTGGCCGCGATCCCAAACCCGCTGTTAAACGAAGCGATCAGTGTAACCGTCCTCGCCGGGATCACCGGTTCCGCCTCCGGGGGGATGAGTATTGCGCTCGCGGCAATGTCTGACGCCTTTATTGCCGCCGCGCACGCCGCCAATATACCTCTTGAGGTGCTACACCGCGTGGCTTCGATGGCCAGCGGCGGTATGGATACACTGCCCCATAATGGTGCCGTGATTACGCTGCTCGCAATTACAGGTCTTAGCCATCGCCAGGCCTATGGCGGTATTTTTGCCATTACGATCATTAAAAGTCTGGCGGTGCTTTTTGTCATTGCCGTGTTCTATCTGACCGGCATTGTGTAAGGAGAATAAAATGAATTTGAACGGTAAAACGGCGCTTGTGACGGGTTCCACCAGCGGGATTGGTCTGGGGATCGCCCGCGTGCTGGCAAAGGCGGGCGCACAACTCATACTCAATGGCTTTGGTGACAGTGAGCATGCAAGAGCTGAAATAGCAACGTCAGGGGTCACACCAGGCTATCACGATGCGGATTTACGGGACGTGTTACAAATCGAGGCCATGATGCGCTATGCCGACGCTCACTTTGGCGGCGTGGATATTCTGATTAATAACGCCGGGATACAGCACGTCGCCCCTGTTGATGCCTTCCCGGTAGACAAATGGAATGACATTATTGCCATTAACCTCTCGTCCGTGTTTCACACCAGCCGGCTCGCGCTGCCCGCCATGCGCGAGAAAAACTGGGGGCGCATTATCAATATCGCCTCCGTTCACGGGCTGGTCGCATCAAAAGAGAAATCTGCCTACGTTGCCGCCAAGCATGGCGTAATTGGATTCACCAAATCCCTCGCGCTGGAAACCGCCCGCACCGGCATTACCTGCAATGCTATCTGCCCTGGCTGGGTTTTAACACCGCTGGTGCAACAGCAAATTGACCGCCGTATCGCGGACGGCGTAGCTCCGGAAAACGCACGCGAGCAGTTGCTGGCGGAAAAACAGCCCTCAGGTGAGTTTGTTACGCCTGAACAGCTGGGTGAACTGGCGCTGTTTTTATGCAGCGAGAATGCCATTCACGTGCGCGGTGCAGCCTGGAATATGGATGGCGGCTGGGTCGCTCAGTAAAACATGCCCACCTGGCGGTTAGCAGGTGGAGCTGGTTTTATCGGATGCCAGATTCTTCGACACCGGAACGTACTCACCAATGGGGCGTTGCATTGCCCCAATAATGTCTTGACAGGATGTTGATTTTACCGTGAAAAATCATAGGCAGGAGTAAGTGCATATTTTGAAAGATGCTCAATCGCTGGCACACAAACGGCATCTCCCATTGCGAAATATCCCTTGTTAGCATTATCTGGTAACACAAAGCTATCACGTACCCCCTGTAGACGAGCATATTCTCTGGGAGTAAGCAATCGCCCGTTCCATCCGCCGTTCCCGGCTCGTATCAATATCTGTTTGCTGGAGCCCCCTCGGGGAGTTCTTAAACATCCAGCGATACCGTCAGTTCGCAGTTCAGCCATAGAGGCTCCTGCTCTCATTCTTCTGAATACAGTACCGTATGAGAAGAATTTGTTATCCATCATTGCCTGTAACTTTGTCTGATGAGCAGGGCTCATCTGAGCAAACAAATGATGTTTACGATCATCTGACCACCATAAGGAAGAATCATCCGGGATATCATGTTCAATGATATCACCCAGTGTTGTTGTCCTTGGCTCAGGAAGAGGAATATCAAATAATCCCCAATGTAAATCTTCATGAGAAGCGATGATCTTTTTCAGTCTGGCTGAGCGGAGCTTTGGCTGTTCATCAAACTTCTGCCACCAGGAATTGAAAAGGCCCCCAGCATTTTTTACATGCATAAATTTCGTTGCAATAGTGTCTATTACTGCAATCAAAAAAACACGAGGCCGACTCTGCGGAGTGAAAAGAACAGCGTCCAGTTCAATGATATCAACGACGAACCCAAGCTCTGACAATGCCTTGACTGTCTCAACAACATCTTTCCCGCCATGCGACGTCAAGAAGCCTGATACATTCTCTAGCATGACCATTTTGGGTAAATCGTTCGCAAGCTTTTTTTGCTCAAGAATCTTTAAAACAGCGTGAAGCGTTCCTGACTCTTCCCCTGCAAGCCCGGCTCTGGCTCCAGCCACGGATAAGTCGGTACAAGGGAATGAAACCGTATAAAGGAAAACGTCTTCTGGAAGAAGTTTTTCAGGTTCAGCCGCTACCTTCCAGATGTCTTCCAGATGGAAATGATCATCACCATAGTTTTCCACATAAGTGCTCATTTTATCGGCAGAAATATCGTTGGCCCATACACATTGCCAACCAGAGCCCTCAAGCCCTTCCCGCACTAATCCCACCCCAGCAAAAAACTCCGCAAATCTCATTTTTCAGCTAGCCACCAATCTGTTGAATTCGTCTAAAAGACTATCATTTCTACTGTATATTTCACCAGATCTAACTTCAAGGATTGTACGTCCATGCTCTTGCACGAAGCCATATGATATCGATTTTCTGAAACGTTGACGTCTGGAAGCACTACCTACAGTTCGGTCATAGTTCGCCCGATAATCTGGCAGCCAGGCGTCAAAAAAGGGTTCTTTAAGTGCGCTACCAGGAATAGCTTTGACGACAAGATCGCGATAATCGGTTGAATAGGAGCAAAAGAGATGATTGACTTCGCAATCCTCCAAAAGCTTGGCTTCACCCGTATTCAGGTGATACTGATATTCGTAAGCGCTCCTCAACGCGGACGACTTTACTTCCCAGCCCTGAAGGTCAGCTCCCGTAACACCATTACCACGTCGCCCTGTAAGAATTGAACCAAACAACTCCCATAAAACCGAGGGAACATGCCCTGCAACTTTTAGGTTATGTGACCTCAACAGATTGATTTTTTCTTCGTCATAGATATGACGAGAATAGAAAACAAAGGCATTATCCAACGTATTACTCATCGCATTCTCCCAGATTAGCCAGGAGACTTTCTGGTGAAACTTCCAGCGCAGCAGCCAGTTTGCATATGTTCAGAAGGCTGATGTTTCTCTGTCCGCGCTCAACAGAACTAACATATGTCCGATCAAGTTGAGCTCGCTCAGCCACCTGTTCCTGGCTTAACTGTAGCTCAATCCTTAACCTGTACATTTTCTTACCAAAGGCTTTTAAAATTAGCTCTTCTGACATTTACGTCTCCCATTTAACAGAGAGACATGATCAATATCCTGATGACTATGAGTCCACGGACTATAAGTCACATCACGCATAAATTATGGCGGAGGAAGGTCACTTTCCCATAAAAAAATCCGCAAGGGCTGCTTGCGGATCTCGGTTTAAAAACCGTGACGGTTATTCATCCTTCACCACTATCAGCGGTTCAATATCACTCTCTTTCTTCACCACCAGCGTATCATCCCCGCGCAGGCAGGTGCCGCCGTAGTTACCGCCAACGGTAAAGGTACAGACCTGAATGTACTTACCGTCAACGTTCGGCAGGCACCACAGCTGCTGGTAGATGTTTTTGCGATCGACAAACTTGCCGCTGGATTTATCCAGCAGTTCATCCTGTGAGCTGATCAAATCAATATTGCTGCCGCAGCGTCCGGCAATCGGTTTGACGGCATAACCGGTCTGCTTCAGCAGGTCGTTAACGTCAAAATCAGTATCGAGCAGATAACGGTGGTTCGGGAAGAGTTGCCACAACACCGGCAAAATCGCCTTGTTGCCCGGGATCACCGTCCACAGCGGTTCGAATACCAGCACTTCCGGGCGCAGCAACACATCAATCAGACGAACGTCACCTTCGGGGTGTCCGGTGCGGATCGGTACGGCAGCGTACTCCGTTTCACTTACCTCGCGGATCTGCTCGATCGCCGTCTCCCACGCCCAGGTTTTCCACACGCAGTTGACGTGGCGACCTTCATCATCGATCAACTGCCCGGCTGTATCCCAGCTTAGCGCGCTAAGCCCATGCAGAATTTTGGTTTCAAATCCGGCCTGCATCAGTGAACGCTGAATGAAGAGCGCGTGATAATCCTCTTCAACATCGTTGTCCTGCATGATGTGCACAAACGGACGCGCATGGCTGTGTTTCCACGCACCGGTAAGTTCTTCCAGCAAACCTTCCGCCGGGTTGTGCCCGGTACCGCGATAGCCGTGTTTCACCCACTCCTCAAGGATCAACCCACCCTCCGTATGGCAGGACGCGGAATCAGCGTTGTACTCATAGACCTTAATACCGCGCTCATCCATACAGAAATCCATACGACCGGTGATCATATGGTGGCGACGCCATTGCCAGGAGAGGCGCAGGCGAGGCCAGAGGATTTTGGGGATGTCGAAAAGTGCCAGTAAGTTATCGTCTTTCAGCACCTTATCGGTCGCGTGCAGGTACATCAGGTGCAGTTCGTTGGTCGCTTTGATCAGCTCCTGCTCGGCGCTTTCCGTAATGGTGAAATACTGGCACGGGTCTTTATTGATAACATGACCGTTCGCGCGCACGTAAGCCTGCTGCAGTGCATCAGCTTCGTTGAGCCATTTCCCGTCGAACTGGCGTCTGTTTTTGAGCCGCGCACCGCTAATTTTCAGCAATTCACCGTCGATTTCCGGCTGCGGAATGCTGTGCTCAACGTCATCGGTCTGAAGCATCCAGCCAAGAATTTCGGTGTCGTTAAAGGTGTCATGGATTGTGTAACAGCCGTTCTCAACGCTCAGTTTCAGCTCACGCGTCCACTGCTGCCCCAGCGGGAGCGGTGAGTGAATAACGTTCTGCTCCGCAATACGTACTTTATCGCCCAACAGCTGGGTGATCACCGCCACGTGGCCGGTTTCGTGGAACTCGCCGCCCTTTTGCCAGATAAGCAGTGCCCCGGCGCGCGGTGCGCGTTTTGAGCCATTGGCAAATGCCTGTAACGGCAGGATGTTATCGTTCACCACTTCACGCAAAAAGCGCAGCGAGAAGATTTCCCACGCCATGCCGACGTCGGTAAAGACAAAACCATAGTTGAGGAACAGGAAACGGCGCGCAAACTCAACACACTGCCATTTATGGCCCATGTATTCGTTGCCGATATAGCTTCGGAAATCCGCATCTTCCGGGTAGCTACGCGGATCAAGGCTGCCGTAATCTGAAGAGTAAATCGCCACGCCACCCGGCGCATAGCCTAACAACGTCCCGAACGGTGCGTCACTGCTTAACTTTCCTTTACGCATGTATCCAACCTAAAAAGGCAGGCGGCAATTTTTTGAAAGGTTGTTGTCGTCTGCACGTTGCAATTAACCAGACAGAGGTGGCGTTATCATACACCGCCCCCTTCCATTACGCTCGCATCGTTAAACGGTTCATCTATCTCCTGCTACACTGCCTCAACACATCACTAAAAAGGCAGGCCAACATGTCAGACAACACTTACCAGCCACCGAAAGTGTGGGAGTGGAAAAAGAACAACGGCGGCGCGTTCGCCAATATCAACCGTCCAGTCTCCGGCGCGACACACGAGAAAGTCCTGCCAGTCGGCACGCACCCGCTGCAGCTCTATTCACTGGGTACACCGAACGGCCAGAAAGTGACCATCATGCTTGAAGAGCTCCTGGCGCTGGGCGTGACGGGAGCGGAGTACGATGCATGGTTGATCCGCATCGGCGAGGGCGATCAGTTCTCCAGCGGTTTTGTGGACGTGAACCCGAACTCGAAAATACCGGCACTGCGTGACCACTCCACAACCCCGCCAACGCGCGTGTTTGAATCCGGCAGTATTCTGCTTTACCTGGCAGAAAAATTTGGTCATTTCCTGCCCAAAGATCCGGCTGGCCGTACTGAAACCCTGAACTGGCTGTTCTGGTTGCAGGGCGCTGCGCCTTTCCTCGGCGGCGGATTCGGCCACTTCTATAACTATGCGCCGGTGAAGATTGAGTACGCAATTGACCGCTTTACGATGGAAGCCAAACGCCTGTTCGACGTGCTGGATAAGCAACTGGCACGCAGTCGTTACGTGGCAGGTGAGGAATATACCATCGCCGATATGGCTATCTGGCCGTGGTTTGGCTGCGTGGCGCTTGGCAGTGTCTATAACGCCGCCGAGTTTCTGGATGCAGAGAAGTACACCAACGTACAGCGCTGGGCCAAAGACGTAGCGCACCGCCCTGCGGTGAAGCGCGGGCGCATCGTTAACCGCACCAACGGTGAGCTAAGCGAGCAGCTACATGAACGCCATGCGGCGAGCGACTTCGATACCCATACCGAAGACAAACGTCAGGCGTAATCCCCCACCGGGCGGTTCTCCGCCCGGTTAACCACCGAACGTCGCAGAATGCTTCTGCGGCATAGCGATGGACGTTGAGGGCATGTTTGGCCTAATGGTCAGAACAGTAATGCTGGCAGTATCCTGAAGGCTTATCTCGACCTGAGTGAAGCCGGATATAACCCTTACAGCAGTTACAAAGGAACTGTCATGAAATTGATTAAAACTACGCTGATCATCAGCACATTAATTTTTTCTGCCTCAGGCATGGCGATTGATAAAACCGCAGGTGGCGCAATTGCAGGTGCGGCCATTGGCGCGGCAGTGGGCAAAGACGTGAAATCCACCGTTGGCGGTGCCGTCGTGGGTGCCGGTACTGGCGCAATGTTCAAGAACGGCGACAAAGGTAAAGCGGCGCGTAAAGGCGGTGCCGTGGGTGCTGCCGTGGGTGCGGGTGCGGCAGCAATTACCGGTAAAAGCGTGCTGAAAGGCGCAGCTGTCGGAGCAGGTTCCGGTGCGCTGATTGGCGAAGCAACGCACTAATACATAGTGCCGGGCGGCACCGCGTTCGCCCGGCCTGTAAACCGTATTTCACCTTCCCTCTATATTCCGCCCTTTCAGAACAGAAAATTAATGGTGATCGTCATACTGATGTTCAATCACCATACCTTCCGCCACGCTGGCAACATGACGCGCACGTGGGTGATAAACCGGTGCAGGTGCGACATAGGTGGTCTGCGACGGTGCAGGCGCAACGCTCACCGCCTGTGGAACCGTGGTGGATGACGGCACAATCACCACTTTATAACCGCTCGGAACATCCACGGTAACACTCTGAGCCAGCGCAGAATTTGCCATAGCCAACCCTGCCAGGGCAGCAAGTAAAATAAAGAGACTTTTCATAAAATGTATTATTCCTGGGATAACTAAGAAATATCAGCATGCCAAAGAAATCTTAAGCCCAGATTAATATTCATTATTTGTAATGTGCAGAAAATGCCAAATTTATTGTTACATTATAATAAGGAAATAATTATTCAGACCGGATAAGGCACAATACAAAATTTCCTGTGTAAATCGGGCAATACAGTATAATTCTCAGTACAGGTTATTCAGTGCAAACGTCGGCCAATATTGGATCTCCCTGCCGATATTTCCCTTAACGCAAATTAGCCTATTTTTTCAACACAATATTTACAAGCTCGGGTAAACTGGCAAAAATCATTCTTTTTTCCGAAGAATCCTTACATGTCAGAACAGGCGCTAAAACAACAGATCCAGAATCTGAAAAAGCATAACGCCCGGCTTGTCAGGCTGGCGCGTGACGCCCGCAGTAAACTCAATGCCGCGCTTGACGGCACAGGTCTGTGTTTGTGGCAGCTCGATGTGCCGACGGGAAAACTGATTATTTATAACCGTCGCTGGGGATCAATGCTCGGCTATCAGCCAAAAGAGCTGAGCGCACAGTTTGAGGTCTGGCGCGAACATCTCCACCAGGACGATAAACAGCAGGTACTGGAAGCGTTCTATGACCACCTGCAGGGGAAAACCCCTTTCTACGAAGCGCTGCACCGCATGCAGAATAAAAACGGCACTATCACCTGGGTGCTGGATCGCGGGCGCGTCAGCGAATGGGACGCGCACGGCAACCCGCTTAAAGTCACTGGCACACACATCGACATGACTAAAGAGAAGCAGTACGAGGAACAGCTCGCGCAGCTTGCCAACCACGATCCGCTCACCGGCCTTGCCAACCGCCATGCCTTAGTCAAACATTTCGCAACGCTCAAAGAACACGGCCCGCTCTGCGTCGCGTTTATCGACCTGGATGATTTTAAAGCGGTTAATGATGCGTTCGGCCACCGCAGCGGCGATGAGCTGCTCATTCAGCTCAGCCAGCGCCTGCGCGCAGGCTGCCCGGAAGGGACGATTGTAGGACGCCTGGGCGGAGATGAATTTGTCTTACTGCTCCCCTTTCCCCTCGCCAGTTTGCTGATCAACAGCACGGCGCATAACTGCCTGCGCGCAGCACTGCAACTCTTCGAGCTGGATAACGGTCAGGCACAGGTCGGGGCATCAATTGGGATCGACGAAGTGCAGCCGCAGGATGATTTTGTGAACGCACTGCGGCGTGCGGATCAGTCGATGTACCAGATTAAACACACCGGTAAAAACGGTGTGGCGATTGGGACAACGCTGATTTCGGTTTCCCGCACGGGAACGGACAGGTGAAAAAAGGCCGCACAAGGCGGCCTTACGGGGAACAGAAAATCAGAAGGAAACCCAGTCGTCCGGGGTGCTTGTACGGGTATCGGCTGCGCGCGCAGGCGTTTTAAGCGGTGCGGCAGTGACCACGTTCTGGGGTTCCTGAGCCGAGAGGCGGAATTTTTGCACGGAGCGTTGCAGTTCTTCCGTCTGGCGTTCCAGCGCAGAAGCCGCAGCGGAAACT
Organism: Enterobacter sp. LM3; assembly: GCF_046622475.1. Taxonomy (NCBI): domain Bacteria; kingdom Pseudomonadati; phylum Pseudomonadota; class Gammaproteobacteria; order Enterobacterales; family Enterobacteriaceae; genus Enterobacter; species Enterobacter sp. LM3. The sequence goes on from NZ_JBJURN010000003.1 coordinate 327,396, forward strand.
TGCTCCACCAGCGAGGCGTTTTGCTGGGTGACACCGTCCATCTGGCTGATGGCCACGCCGACCTGCGAAATGCCTTTGCTTTGCTCTTCCGACGCAGATGCAATCTGCTTCATGATAGTGGTGACTTCGGTCACAGCACGCAGAATGGCCTCCATCGTGGTACCCGTGTCGTTCACCAGCTTCGCCCCCTGCTCGACGCGGGAAACGGAATCAGCAATCAGCCCTTCGATCTCTTTTGCCGCGTTTGCACTGCGGCTTGCCAGGTTACGCACCTCGCCTGCCACTACGGCGAAACCACGCCCCTGTTCACCCGCTCGCGCTGCTTCTACCGCGGCGTTGAGGGCCAGAATATTGGTCTGGAAGGCGATGCTGTTAATCACGTTGGTAATTTCAGCAATTTTCCTGGAGCTATCGGAAATACCGCTCATGGTGGTCACCACATCATCCACCAGCGAGCCGCCACGGCTGGCCGTCGTGGAGGCGACATCCGCCAGCTGGCTGGCCTGACGCGCACTTTCCGCATTCAGCTTCACCGTGGCCGTCAGTTGCTCCATGCTGGCGGCGGTCTCTTCCAGCGCGGCGGCCTGCTCTTCGGTACGGGAAGAGAGATCGTTGTTACCGCTGGAGATCTCCGTCGCACCGCGCCAGATATTTTCACTGCCGGAACGGATGGTGCTGACCGCTTCACGCAGGCTGTCCTGCATGGCGCTGAGCAGAGGAACCAATTGTCCCACGCAGTTGCGGCCAAACGATTCAATCGGATGGCTGAGATCGCCCTGTGCAATCTGGCTGAACTGATGGCGGATGCGATTCAGCGGTTTCACCAGCATCGCAACCAGGTAGCGGTCGGTGAAGAGCAGGATCAACAGGCCGATGATGGTGGCGGTGATGATAACCGTGCGGGTCACGTTGGTCAGGCTGTCCACCACCACGCGGGTGCTGTCGAGTCTGTCACCTGCGGCTTTGTTAAAGCTCTCTGCTGCTGCTCCGAATGCACGGCTCAGCGGCGGCGTGACGTTATTGGCCTGCTGACGATAGCCATCCAGCGACGCCTGCTGTGCCTGCTGCATCTGCGGTGTAATACCCTGATCGAGCAACGCCTGCCAGGTACTGATCACCTGCGCGGAAACCTGTTCATCCATCGGGCCTGGTGAGATAGCCTTCATCTCTTCAAGCTTTTTACTCATGTTGTTCAGCGCCTGCTGAGCAGAAGCCAGGTCTGGCGTACCGCCAGCGGCTTTGGTTTCCATCGCACGGCTCAGGCGTGTGACGAAACGGAAGTACTGATCGTTACCCTGGCTGAGCACCGTCATCTGCTGAACCAACTGACGATCAACCTCATTGCCATCGGAAACCCGGGACAGAGACCAGGAGCTATACAGGCCGACGCCCGCCCACATTAAACAAAAGATCCCCAGTATCGTCAGCATGACGAAGCGGATCGTGAAATTACGAAGCATCTGCATAAGAACATTCCTTGCCGTGAGGGTTAATTCGCCCAGAGGCGAGTCTTACCCTCGTTATCGGCAGGAAGCGAAGAAAATATAACCTTTTGTGATAATTTTTGGCTTTGCGGAAAATCGTGGCAGCCAGGCACGCCATCGCTTATCGCCATGAAATGTGATTTGATAAGAACAGAATGAAAACGCTGTTTCGAAAATTCATCGACAAGAAAGGAGACATCATGTCCTGGCACCCTTACACCGGCCGCTATGAGAATATGCAATACCGCCACTGTGGAAAAAGTGGCCTGCGCCTGCCTGCGCTGTCGCTTGGTTTGTGGCATAGCTTTGGTCACGTCCAGCCTCTCGACGCCCAGCGTGCGCTGCTGCGTAAGGCCTTCGATCTCGGCATTACCCATTTCGACCTCGCCAATAACTACGGCCCACCGGCAGGTAGCGCAGAAGAGAATTTTGGCCGTCTGCTGCGGGAAGATTTTGCCGCATATCGCGACGAGCTGATTATCTCCACCAAAGCGGGCTACGATATGTGGCCAGGGCCGTACGGTTCAGGTGGTTCACGCAAATACCTGCTCGCCAGTCTCGACCAGAGCCTGAAGCGCATGGGCGTGGAGTATGTTGATATTTTCTATTCCCACCGCGTGGATGAAAACACGCCGATGGAAGAGACTGCCGCTGCGCTGGCGCACGCCGTGCAGAGCGGAAAAGCGCTGTATGTGGGTATTTCCTCCTACTCCACGGAACGCACGCAAACAATGGCTGAGCTGCTGCGGGAGTGGAAGATTCCGCTGCTTATCCACCAACCGTCCTACAACCTGCTAAACCGCTGGGTAGACAAAACCGGACTGCTGGATGCGCTGGAAGCAAACGGTACGGGCTGCATTGCGTTTACCCCACTGGCTCAGGGATTGCTTACCGGAAAATATCTGAACGGTATTCCTGAAGGTTCGCGTATGCAGCGCGAAGGTAAGAAGGTACGCGGCCTGACGGAAAAAATGCTGACTGAAGCTAACCTCACTAGCCTGCGTCTGCTGAATGAGATGGCGCATGCCCGTGGGCAGACAATGGCGCAGATGGCGCTGAGCTGGCTGCTGAAAGATGAGCGCGTGACGTCAGTGCTGATTGGTGCGAGTCGGCCGGAACAACTGGAAGAGAATGTTCAGGCGCTGGATAACCTGCGCTTTACCGAAGATGAGCTGGAACGGATTGATCGGCATGTTGCGGATGGCGAATTGAATTTATGGCAGGCGTCGTCGGATAAATAAGGTGCGGCCTTTCACCCTCTCCCCTGTGGGGAGAGGAATAAGGTGTGTGTATTTACTTCTTACTGATCTTATCCAGATACCCCATCGCAAACGCCGACAGCACAAATGTCAGATGGATAATCACATACCACATCAGCTTATTATCCGGGACATTCTTCGCATCCATAAACACGCGCAACAAGTGGATAGAAGAGATTGCCACAATCGAAGCCGCCACTTTATTTTTCAGTGACGAAGCATCCATTTTACCCAGCCAGCTGAGCTTCTCTTTGTGCTCAGAGATATCGAGCTGGGAGACGAAGTTCTCATAGCCAGAGAACATCACCATTACCAGTAATCCCCCCACCAGCGTCATGTCCACCAGCGACAACAGCACCAGGATCAAATCCGCTTCGGCAATGGAAAAGATGTCAGGCAAGACGTGAAAAATTTCCTGGAAGAACTTAATGCACAGTGCGACCAGTGCCAGGGAAAGGCCAAAATAGACGGGAGCCAATAGCCAGCGTGAGGCGTACATTGCATTTTCAAAAAAGCGTTCCATAGTGTCCTGTCTGCAAACGAAACCAGCGCGCAGTATATCTCAACGACGCTCACTGTTTGCAACAACTAACCAACAAAACACCTACACATCGTCAGGGTTTACCTCTGGACGTGCGTACTCCGGCCAGACCAGCACCACCAGCTCCGGGTAGGCTTCCAGACTGAACTCACGAAAACATTGACGCAGGTTTAATACGTCTAAATCAGAATACGAAACTTTCTCACCATTCAGACAGCGCTTCTTGATATTGTCATAATATTTATAGACAGCAGAATTCAGGTCGCTGCAGCGGCGTTGCGCCTCAAACAGACCCGGCGTGTCATTAATTTCCGACATCTTCATTCGCTTTATTGTCGCGTGCAGAAAATCGATATATTCATGGTTCACCCGCCAGTACCAAACCGGCGTCACCGAGTTCATCAAAACGGAGAAATGGTCTTCACCTTCCTCTTTTGTCATCAGTTCAGGTTGCGGGGGCTCACTGGCGTCTTTCGACACTTTTGTTTTATTGAACTCTTGCATCAATAAAAGAACGCCAGCGGTCAATAATAGTAATGTAATGACCGTAAAAAAAATACTGTTCATGGGTAGGCTCCATTTTTTTTGATTTTAAAATTGCCTCATGTTATTGTCAACGAATCTCACGCCTTTACCAACCCCACCCCGTTGAAATTAAAGGAAATTAAAAAATGCTTCCCGACAATCTCGTTCCGGCTAAGTACCGCATTGCGCCTGTGGAACAGCAACCGACGGAAGCAGAAAAAGAGGTTAATTTCACTAAGGGAAAAAGAAAGCTCTCTGATTTTGAGCCCGACATATTAATTGGTGTCTCCCGTACCGGGAAATCCCGTAATATGTTGCTGGAAGAGCATGATCGCCATATAAAAGACCGTTTATTTCGCGCTGTAAAAATTGAAGCCTTTGTACACCTGCTGGATGACCTGCAGGCCGAAGGTGAAATAGATGCCCAGAAACTAAGTCAAATAATGGCTGAAAAAACCAAAGAAATAAATGAAGCGGGCAATGAAATTTGGCTTAATCTAATTACTCGCGAAAAAAACAGCCCCATTTTTTATGACCTCGGGGAAGATTAACGTGAAAGAAGTTAACGATAACAACGTATATTTGACTTTAGATGACAAAAAAAGTGATGAGTTTATCTTAGAGCAAAATCTCGATGCGTTGAGAAACACAAAAAACGCCGAGATGACGCGTATTACGCAAGACCTGATATCCATTCCTGCGACGCTGGTACGCCTGAAGTGGCAGAACCGCCGTGAAATTTATTCTTTACAGGTTAAGGAAGAGATTTACGGTGCAGTGATTAATGCCATTATCGAACAACGTCCGGAGCTGAAGGAGAAGCTCCTGGGGCGGCTGGAGGCCAATTATCAGTATCTGCTCGCCAGAGAAACCGCCACCCTGCGCCTGACGCGCAAACTGTCCGACGGCGAGTATCGCACGTCAAATGTCACCTGTGTCGCGCTCAATGAAGATGCGCATGCCGGGGAAGAAACAAAAAACTAATTCAGTACGTGCAAAAAAAAAGCTGACTTTCGCCAGCTCTTCATTTTATTTCGCGGCCGCTCTCTCTTCACCGACCAGACCAATCTTCAGATACCCCGCCTGATGCAGCGTGTCCATTACCTTCATCATGGTTTCGTAATCGACGGTTTTATCCGCGCGGAAGAAAACGGTGGTGTCTTTCTTACCACCGGTAAGCTGCTCCAGTGCCGGAATGACCGATTCATCCGTCACCGGGTCGTTACCCAGGAACATGGATTTATCCGCTTTCACCGACAGATAGACAGGCTTTTCCGGGCGCGGCTGCGGCTGGCTGGAGGAGGCGGGAAGATTCACCTTCACATCCACCGTCGCCAGCGGCGCAGCAACCATGAAGATAATCAACAGAACCAGCATGACGTCGATAAACGGCGTCACGTTGATTTCATGCATTTCACCGTTATCGTCCAGATCTTCATTAAGACGCATTGCCATAGTGGATTAACCTGCGCGCAGTTTGGACGCAGCGTGTACCGGTTTAGCAGCGCTGGCATTCAGGTCAAGATCACGGCTTTGCAGCAGCAAAACCTGCGCGGCGACGTCACCGAGAGTCGCCTTGTAGCTACCAATCATACGCGCGAAGATGTTATAGATAACCACTGCCGGAATTGCCGCAACCAGACCGATAGCCGTCGCCAGTAGCGCTTCGGCGATACCCGGTGCCACCACGGCCAGGTTTGTCGTTTGAGTCTGCGCAATGCCGATAAAGCTGTTCATGATGCCCCAGACCGTACCAAACAAGCCGATAAACGGAGAAATCGCACCGATAGTTGCCAGATAACCATTACCACGGCCCATGTGACGACCCACGGCTGCAACGCGACGTTCCAGACGGAAACCAGTACGATCTTTAATACCTTCGTTATCTTCACTGCCTGCGGAAAGTTCCAGCTCGTTCTGCGCTTCGTTAACTAACAGAGTGGTCAGGCTTTTCGGGTGGAAGGATGAGGTTATATCAGAAGCCTGATCCAGAGAGCGGGCTTCGGCCAGCTGCTGTTGCTCGCGCTTGAGGCGACGCTTCTGCGCGAGAAGCTCGGCACTCTTGCTGAAGAAAATAGCCCAGGTGACAACGGACGCCAGAATCAGGCCGATCATCACAATCTTAACCACGATGTCAGCATGCTGATACATGCCCCAGACGGAGAGATCCGCCTGCATCAAATTATTACCCACTCTGTATCTCCAGGACGCAAATCACAAAATCTGAGCGTAATGATATCAAAACACCATCGAATTGATAGTGGTTCTCATTAGTATTTACATGCTGCCGCCATTTACGCTCACTTTCATTGCGCTTACGCAGTAAAAATTGCTTATGCGTATTATTCATAAAATTTTCTGCTTATTCGATAAGCATCCGGGTGCACAATGTTACAATCGTGGTAGTCTGGACGTCCAGACGTATAAAAACAGGGTTAGCGAACATGACAAAGAAGCATCTTGATACCACGCTGGTACAGGCCGGGCGCAGTAAAAAATACACACTGGGATCGGTCAACAGCGTGATTCAACGCGCCTCCTCGCTGGTGTTTGATACCGTTGAGGACAAGAAAATTGCCACGCGTAACCGCGCCAGCGGTGGGCTGTTTTATGGCCGTCGTGGCACGCTAACCCATTTTTCATTGCAGGAAGCCATGTGCGAGCTGGAAGGTGGCGCGGGCTGCGCCTTGTTCCCGTGCGGTGCAGCAGCGGTGGCCAATACCATTCTGGCGTTTGTCGAACAGGGTGACCATATCCTGATGACCAACACCGCCTATGAGCCAAGCCAGGATTTCTGTACCAAAATCCTCAGCAAGCTCGGCGTGACGACCAGCTGGTTTGATCCGCTGATTGGTGAGGGTATCGCAGAACTTATTCAGCCAAACACACGCATCGTATTCCTGGAATCCCCGGGTTCTATCACGATGGAAGTGCATGACGTTCCTGCCATCGTGAAAGCCGTGCGCAGCAAAGCACCGGAAGCGATCATCATGATCGACAACACCTGGGCGGCGGGCGTGCTGTTTAAAGCGCTGGAATTCGACATTGATATCTCTATTCAGGCGGCAACGAAATACCTGATTGGTCACTCCGACGGCATGATTGGCACGGCAGTGTCCAACGCCCGTTGCTGGGATCAACTGCGCGAAAATGCCTATCTGATGGGTCAGATGGTCGATGCCGATACCGCCTACATGACCAGCCGCGGTATTCGTACTTTGGGTGTGCGTTTGCGTCAGCACCATGAAAGCAGCCTGAAGGTGGCCGAGTGGCTGGCACAGCATCCTCAGGTTGAACGGGTCAACCATCCGGCGCTCCCGGGCAGCAAAGGCCATGAATTCTGGCAACGTGACTTTACAGGTAGCAGCGGGCTGTTCTCATTTGTTCTTAAAAAAAGGCTGAATAATGACGAGCTGGCCCAGTATCTGGATAATTTTACCCTCTTCAGCATGGCCTACTCGTGGGGCGGGTTTGAATCCCTGATCTTGCCTAACCAGCCAGAACAGATCGCAGCCCTGCGTCCGGGTGGCGAAGTGGATTTCAGCGGAACACTGATCCGTCTGCATATTGGTTTAGAAAATGTGGACGATTTAATTGCGGATTTGTCGGCAGGATTTGAGCGTATCGTGTAAAGTGCTGGCTGAAAATGTACTCCTGGACGCTTTTGTGGACACTGCAAGCAGAAAAGTCTGCATGAGTTGCGCCCACGATCAAACCCAGCGAGTATAATTGGGAGTACAATCACGTCATATCTGCTGTCCCACAGGAAAGTCCATGGCTGTTATTCAAGATATTATCGCAGCGCTCTGGCAACACGATTTTGCCGCGCTGGCAGACCCTCACGTCATAGGTATCGTCTATTTCGTGATGTTTGCGACCCTGTTCCTGGAAAATGGATTGCTGCCAGCCTCGTTTTTACCCGGCGATAGCCTGCTTTTGCTCGCCGGAGCGTTAATCGGTAAAGGTGTCATGGACTTCACGTCGACGATGGTGATCCTTACCTCTGCAGCCAGTCTGGGCTGCTGGCTGAGCTATTTGCAGGGCCGTTGGCTCGGAAACACGCGCGTCGTGAAAAGCTGGCTGGCGCAGTTGCCACATAAATATCATCAACGTGCGACCTGCATGTTTGACCGGCATGGCCTGCTGGCACTGCTGGTCGGGCGTTTTCTGGCATTTGTTCGCACCCTACTGCCAACAATGGCGGGCATCTCCGGCCTGTCTAATCGCCGCTTCCAGTTCTTCAACTGGCTGAGCGCCCTGCTGTGGGTTGGCGTCGTGACCTCACTCGGCTTCGCGCTGAATATGATCCCGTTTGTGAAACATCATGAAGACCAGGTCATGACCTTCCTGATGATTCTGCCGATGTTCCTGCTGGTTGCAGGGCTGGTCGGAACGCTGATTGTGGTGATTAAGAAGAAATACTGCAGCGCCTGATGTAAAAAAGCCGGGGGGTGCTGCACTTACCCGGCCTACACTCTCCCCTTAAGCCCCCTGTATGGTTCTGATGCGCGTGGCATCTTCCCCCGGCGTAACGCCGAAGTAGCGCTTAAACTCCCGACTAAACTGCGACGCACTTTCATAGCCCACCCGCATTGCCGCGGCACTGGCCTTCATGCCATCGTGGATCATCAGCATGCGTGCCTTATGCAGCCGGTAGGTTTTGAGATATTGCAGCGGCGAGGTGCTGGTCACTGATTTAAAATTATGGTGAAACGCCGAAACGCTCATGTTGGCCTCTGCCGCCAGCTGGTCAACGCTCAGGTTTTCCGTGTACTGGCTTTCAATGCGCTTGAGGACGCGGCTGATCAGGCTGAAATGCGTCTGGCGGCTCACCAGCGCCAGTAACGCACCGCCCCCCGGCCCCAGCAGTACATGGTAGAGAATTTCGCGAACGATCTGCTTGCCAAGAATGCGGGCATCCAGCGGCCTGTCCATCACGTCCAGCAGACGCTCAATGGCGCAGAGGATCTCTTCCGATAACGTTGCCGAGTTAATCCCGCTCGCCGCCATCGATGGCTGGAAAAGCTCATCTTCGCCAATCTCCATCAGCAGTTCCTGCAGCTGGAGAATATCAACATTAACGCGAATACCCGCCAGTGGAACCGCCTCTGTCGCGAAAGTTTCACATTCAAAGGGTAAAGGTACTGTCAGCAGCAGGTATTCGTTGGTGTCATAACGGAATACACGCTCATTGATATAGCCAATTTTATGGCCCGAAAAGAGAAAAACGATGCCCGGCTGGTACATCACCGGCGTGCGTGTCCCGGGCTTCGTCCCGTAGAGCAGGCGAATATCTGGCAGCAGATTATCTGGCATCTTTTCTTTATCTATCAGCCTCTTAATCTGAGAAGTTAGCTGAAGACAGATCGCTTCACGGTTCATGTTGAGTTACTCCGGGTACGGTTTCCGACCCTGACAGTGTGCGCAGTTTTCCCCATTTTCTCCAGTGCTCTGTAGAAATGGGCAAGACATCGGCAGGAATGTGCATTGAGAGGATAGCCCCGGCCAGCCACAATGTGCAGCATCAGGTAGCCATCTCGCCACCACGGTTTTTCACCCACTATAGGGAACGAACAATGAACAACTTTATTCTCCACACCCCAACCCGCATCCTGTTTGGTAAAGGCGCTATCGCCGACCTGCGTGCGCAGATCCCGGCTGACGCCCGCGTGCTGATCACCTACGGTGGCGGCAGCGTGAAAAAAACCGGTGTGCTGGATCAGGTGTACAGCGCCCTGCAAGGTCTGGACGTCCGTGAGTTCGGTGGTATTGAGCCGAACCCGTCTTATGAAACGCTGATGAACGCAGTAAAAATCGCCCGCGAAGAGAAAATCACCTTCCTGCTGGCAGTTGGTGGCGGTTCTGTTCTGGACGGGACGAAATTCATCGCCGCTGCGGCACATTATGCCGACGGTATCGACCCGTGGCATATCCTCGAAACCCGCGGCAGCGACATCAAAAGCGCAATCCCGATGGGCTCTGTTCTGACCCTGCCAGCCACTGGCTCAGAATCCAACAAAGGTGCGGTTATCTCCCGTAAAACCACGGGTGACAAACAGGCCTTCATGAACGAACACGTTCAGCCAGTGTTCGCTATTCTGGATCCGGTTTACACCTATACCCTGCCTGCACGCCAGGTGGCTAACGGTGTGGTCGACGCCTTTGTTCACACCGTTGAGCAGTACGTGACCTGGCCGGTAAATGCCAAAATTCAGGATCGTTTCGCAGAAGGTATTCTGCTGACGCTGGTCGAAGAAGGCCCGAAAGCGCTGAAAGAGCCAGAAAACTATGACGTGCGTGCCAACGTAATGTGGGCGGCAACTCAGGCCCTTAACGGCCTGATCGGTTCAGGTGTGCCACAGGACTGGGCAACGCATATGCTGGGCCATGAACTGACGGCTATGCACGGTCTGGATCACGCCCAGACGCTGGCGGTGGTTCTGCCTGCATTGTGGAATGAAAAACGTGACACCAAACGCGCCAAACTGCTGCAGTACGCTGAGCGTGTGTGGAATATCACCGAAGGTTCTGACGATGCGCGCATTGATGCTGCTATCGAAGCAACCCGTAACTTCTTTGAAGCGCTGGGCGTCCCAACGCGCCTCTCCGGTTATGGCCTGGATGGCAGTTCCATCCCTGCTCTGCTGGCAAAACTCGAAGAACACGGCATGACTCATCTGGGCGAGCACGGCGACATTACGCTGGACGTGAGCCGTCGCATCTACGAAGCGGCACGCTAAGCGTTTTTGTCATCCCGCCTTTCGTTTTTTGACATTTCGTCCAGACTTAATGCACATACACCATCGGGGGTTCGCCCCCCGATGGATGGCAAATGAAGGAGGAATAATGGCAAACCAAACCGTAATCAGGCTTCAGGATGGCAACGTAATGCCCCAACTGGGGCTCGGCGTATGGAAAGCCGGTAACGACGAGGTCGTCTCCGCCATTCATAAAGCACTGGAAGTCGGCTATCGGTCAATTGATACCGCCGCCGCGTACAAAAATGAGGACGGCGTGGGTAAAGCACTGGCCAGTGCTGGCATGCCCCGCGATGACCTTTTCATTACCACCAAACTGTGGAATGACGATCAGAAACGCCCCCGCGAAGCCTTGCAGGAGAGCCTGGATAAGCTTCAGCTCGATTTCATCGATCTCTACCTCATACATTGGCCGGTTCCGGCCATCGATCATTATGTGGAAGCCTGGGAAGGGATGATTGAGCTACAGCGGCTTGGGCTGGTGAAAAGCATCGGCGTCTGCAATTTCCAGATCCACCACCTGCAACGTCTGATTGACGAAACAGGTGTTGCGCCGGTTATCAACCAGATAGAGCTACACCCGCTGATGCAGCAGCGTCAGTTGCATGCCTGGAATGCGACCCACAAGATCCAGACCGAATCCTGGAGCCCTCTTGCACAGGGTGGCGAAGGCGTTTTCGATCAGAAAATTATTCGCGAGCTGGCGGATAAGTACGGCAAAAGTCCGGCGCAGATTGTCATTCGCTGGCATCTGGACAACGGCCTGGTGGTGATCCCGAAATCGGTCACGCCCGCGCGCATCGCTGAGAACTTCGACGTCTGGGATTTCCGCCTGGACAAAGACGAGCTGGGCGAAATTGCGAAGCTGGATCAGGGTAAGCGGCTAGGACCCGATCCGGATCAGTTTGGTGGGTAAATAGAAAACCCCGGCTTGCCGGGGTTTTTCTTTTACGCTTTACGCTTCACTGGCTTCTTCGCACTGGAATTGCCGTTCGAACGCTGATGCACAATCGGCGTGTGCTTGGTCAGCGCCGGACGCGTATTGCGGTTCTGACGGCGCGCTTCGCGCATTTCGTCCAGCGTCGGAGCTGGCACCAGACAGTCGCGACGCGAACCAATCAGGTGTTTTTTACCCATCTCTTCCAGTGCCTGGCGGATCATCGGCCAGTTAGCCGGATCGTGGTAACGCAGCAGCGCTTTATGCAGACGACGCTGCTTATCCCCTTTCGGCACCACCACGTCTTCACTCTTGTAACCAATCTTACTCAGCGGGTTCTTGCCGGTGTAATACATGGTCGTCGAGTTTGCCAGCGGTGACGGATAGAAGTTCTGCACCTGATCCAGACGGAAGCGACGCTGTTTCAGCCACAGCGCCAGGTTCACCATATCTTCATCACGCGTACCCGGGTGCGCAGAGATGAAGTACGGGATCAGATACTGCTCTTTACCCGCCTGCTTCGAGTAGGTATCGAACAGCTCTTTAAAGCGATCGTAACTCCCCATGCCCGGCTTCATCATTTTGGACAGTGGGCCTTCCTCGGTGTGCTCCGGGGCAATCTTCAGATAACCACCGACGTGGTGCGTTGCCAGCTCTTTGATGTAGCGCGGATCTTCCACGGCAATATCGTAACGCACGCCAGAGGCAATCAGGATCTTCTTGATGCCCTTCAGGTCACGTGCGCGGCGATAGAGGTTGATCGTTGGCTCGTGGTTGGTGTCCATATGCTCACAAATGCTCGGATAGACACAGGAGAGACGACGACAGGTTTGCTCCGCACGCGGCGACTTACAGCGCAGCATGTACATGTTGGCGGTTGGACCGCCAAGATCGGAGATCACGCCGGTAAAGCCAGGGACCGTGTCGCGAATCGCTTCGATCTCGTTGACGATAGAATCTTCAGAGCGGCTCTGAATAATACGGCCTTCGTGCTCGGTAATAGAGCAGAACGAGCAACCGCCGAAGCAGCCGCGCATAATATTGATAGAGAAGCGGATCATCTCATAGGCCGGAATACGGCTTTTACCGTATGCCGGATGGGGTACACGCTTATACGGCAGCGCAAAGACGCTGTCCATCTCTTCGGTTGAGAGTGGGATCGCCGGCGGGTTAACCCAGATATAACGTTCACCGTGTTTTTGCATCAGCGCGCGTGCGCATCCCGGGTTGGTTTCGTGATGCAGAATACGGGAGGCATGAGCGTAAAGTACCTTGTCGCTTTTGACCTTCTCGAAGGACGGCAGCAGCACATAGGTTTTTTCCCACGGTTTAGGACGCGGAGGCTGAACGACAATAGTTTTCGCTTCGGTTTTCTTCGGCTCAACCGGTTTGTTATCTGCACACGGCAGATCTTCGCCGTATGGATGCGGGATCGGGTCAATTTTGCCCGGCATATCAATGATGCGGGAATCCACCCCGCTCCAGCCCGGCAGTGCCTCTTTGACCATAATCGCGGTGTTACGCACGTCGCGGATGTTGCCTACAGGCTCACCCTGCGCCAGACGGTGCGCAACTTCCACCAGCGGACGTTCGCCGTTGCCAAAGATCAGCATGTCGGCTTTGGAATCTACCAGCACCGAACGGCGCACGGTGTCAGACCAGTAATCATAGTGTGCGGTACGGCGCAGGCTCGCCTCAATGCCCCCGAGAATGACGGGCACATCTTTCCAGGCTTCTTTACAGCGCTGAGTGTAGACCAGCGTGGCACGGTCAGGACGTTTACCCGCCACGTTATCGGCGGTGTAGGCGTCGTCATGGCGCAGCTTACGATCAGCGGTGTAACGGTTGATCATCGAGTCCATGTTGCCAGCGGTGACACCGAAGAACAGGTTTGGCTTACCCAGACGCATAAAGTCGTCTTTGCTGTTCCAGTCAGGCTGAGAAATGATCCCGACACGGAAGCCCTGTGCTTCGAGCATACGGCCACAAATCGCCATGCCAAAGCTTGGGTGGTCGACGTAGGCATCGCCCGTGACCAGAATGATATCGCAGCTATCCCAGCCCAGTAGGTCCATCTCTTCACGGGACATCGGCAGGAACGGAGCCGGCCCAAAACAAGCAGCCCAGTACTGGGGCCAGGAGAAGAGGTCACGATCCGGCTGGATCAGGGAAATTGCGCTCATAATGCTTCCGAAGAAAAAATAAACAAAAGGAGCGGGATTATACGCTGTTACTCCGCCATAAATGAAGAAAAGGATGCACACATAAAACATAAAATCATGGAAGTTGTTAAAATACCGCGCATTGGCAATTTTGGATCATAATATCCACTATATTCTTCCGGTAACCAGCCACCGGAATGTGTTCTGGCACGGAGTTTATTTGTGAAGTTCAATGACTCGTTAAATGTTTCCCAACTGCGGGTGGTGCTCCATCTTTGCGGTTTTTTGGTGCTTCTCTACAGCCTTTCCATGCTGCCTCCAATGGTCATCGCCCTGATAAACAAAGAGCGTAACTTTTTCACGTTTTTAAGCACCTTTTTAACGTTCTTCACTCTCGGCGGCATCGCATGGCGGGCCACACGACACGCCGGAATACAGCTGCGCACCCGCGATGGCTTTGTGATTATTGTTCTGTTCTGGCTCCTGTTTTCATTTATCAGCGCCATGCCAATGTGGCTGGATGATGGGCTGCATCTCTCGTTTGCCGACGCTCTTTTTGAAGGGGTTTCAGGTATCACCACCACGGGCGCAACGGTGATTGGTGACGTCAGTGCCCTGCCGAAATCGTATCTTTACTACCGCGCGCAGCTTAATTTTATTGGTGGCTTAGGGGTTATCGTTCTGGCCGTGGCGGTACTGCCCTTACTGGGGATCGGTGGCATGAAACTGTATCAGTCAGAAATGCCAGGCCCGTTTAAAGAGGAGCGACTCACACCGAGGCTTGCCGATACCGCCCGTACGCTGTGGGTCACCTATCTCATTCTTGGCATTGCCTGTACGCTGGCCTACTGGCTGGCAGGCATGCCCTTCTTCGATGCGCTCTGTCACGGGCTTTCAACCGTCTCTCTGGGCGGTTTTTCGACCCGCAGCGAGAGCATCGGTTTTTATGACAGCAATGCGATTGAAGTTGTCGCTGGCCTGTTTTCACTGCTCTCCGCATTCAACTTTACCCTGTGGTATGTCGTGATTACCAGGCGCACATTCAAACCGATTCGCCGCAGCCCTGAGGTTAAATTCTTTCTGGCTGCCGCTACGGTTATCATCGCGATCACGGCCTGGCAGGTCTGGCATGCGGGGATGTACAACGCCACCGATAGCCTGGTTCACGCCTTCTTTCTGGCCAGCTCAATGATGACGGATAACGGCCTGTCCACGGCCGATTATGCAAAATGGCCCGCTCACACCATCTTCCTGTTGTTGAGTGCCAGCTTTTTTGGCGGCTGCGTTGGTTCAACCTGCGGCGGGATCAAAGCCCTGCGCTTCCTCATCATGTTCAAACAGAGTGTTCAGGAGCTGAACCAGCTGGCACATCCCAGAGCATTGTTGAGCATCAAAGTGGGCAAAAGCGTGGTGAATGAACGCGTTCTGCGCTCGGTGTGGAGCTTCTTCTTTCTCTACGTGATGATCACGGGTCTTTTCGTCTGGATGCTGAACCTGATGGGGTACGATCTGTTTACCTCATTTGCAACCGTGGCGGCCTGCATCAACAATATGGGGCTGGGATTCGGGGAAACGGCATCGACGTTCGGCACGCTAAAAGAAGAGGCCAAGTTGCTGATGTGCGCGGCAATGATTCTGGGTCGACTGGAAATTTACCCGGTACTGATCCTTTGCTCACGTTTCTTCTGGCGGGCATAAGCCATTCCCGGCAAGCCGGGAATGTCACAGGTTACGGCGCGGGGTTCACCAGCATTTGTCCTACGGACCCCCTGTCCATCATCTCCAGCGTCTGGCTGTGGAACAGGAACGGGAAGTGCGGCCACGAAGGCTGGCCATAGTAGACGAGCAGCTCGACCTGTCCATCCACCCAGACGGTATCTTTCCAGCCACGGTCTTCCGGGAAGGGCATCGCACCGTTAACGTTGCGAATAAGGAAGCTTACCCCTTCAATGTGGAACGACTGCGGCATGTCCGAGCGTACCGTCCAGCGCTCCCAGGTTCCCTGCTGTGCGGTGATATCAATGCGCTTGACGTCCCACAACGCACCGTTAATGCCCGGATCATCACCCAGGTGGATCTCACGGCTACGTACCGGCGAACCGCTCATGATCTCCTGCGGCAGCAAGCGCATTGGCAGGCTATCGGTCACCAGTGGCAACAGGCCCGTTGGTCGCAGGGTCAGCACCAGCGTGGAGACCAGAATGCTCGACGGCTCAAAGAAACCACGAATACGGTCAACGATGCTCGCCGCTTCACCGCAGGTGATCGACACTTCATCCCCGTTGGTCATATCAATGAGAATTTCACGGCGTTCACCTGGCGCGAGCGCAAGCTGTTTGACGGAAACCGGCGCAGGTAAAAAGCCCTGATCACCTGCAACCACGTGCAGTGCCCGGCCATCGCTCATCTGCAGCTGATAGCGACGCGAGTTAGAGGCGTTAAGCAGACGCAGGCGCACCCAGCCGCGCGAGACGTCGACATACGGGCTTTGCGCGCCGTTAACCAGCAGCGTGTCGCCGACAAAGCCACCGCTGCCCGGCTCACTGTATTCCGGCGTACCGAAGTTATCCAGACGTTTGTCCTGGATAATGACCGGGAAGTCATCCACACCATAGTGGTTCGGGAGCGGCAGGGATTTGCTGACGTCGTCTTCCACCAGCCACATCCCGGCCAGGCCGTTGTAAACCTGCTGAGCGGTGCGGTTAGGCGTGTTGGCGTGGTACCACAGGGTGGACGCGCCCTGACGAATAGGCAGCACGGGGGCCCAGTCGGCGTTTGGCGACATCATGCGAGCAGCACCACCAATCAACGGCCCTGGTACCTGCAACCCGCTGATGGTCATGGCGACATTTTCGGACGTACGGTTACTGTAGATCAGCTTAACGTCATCGCCATTCCACACGCGAATGGTTGGCCCAAGATAGCGCCCGTTAATCCCCCAGACAGACGCTCGCGTTCCCTGAGTAAATGACCAGTGGCCGCGCTGTAGCGTCAGGAAAAGCGGCTGCCCGCGACGGGATTCAATTAACGGCGGAATGGGCAGCGGCTGTTGCTGCCCGGCGGCGTTGGCTGTCAGCGGTATTGCGCCTGCACAAAGGGCGATCCCCGAAGCCTGAATAAACTGACGCCGACTGAGTGACATATAAGCTCCATCTGAAACGACTAACAACGCGGGAATTCGTTTTCCCTTTTAACGCCGGTTTATACCTTACCGGCGGCTTCTCTCTCTGCGACTTCTTTGTCGAGCAATGCAATATGTTGAGCCATCAGTTCACGGCAGTGTGCTGCCAGCTCGCGTACCTGATCTTTACCGTATTTACTGGTATCCACCGGCGGCAGCATTTCGACAATCACCAGCCCGTTATTCAGGCGGTTAAGATTAATCTTATTAGAAGTATTAGAAACACACACTGGAATAATTGGAACGCCTGCCGCAATTGCTGCATGAAACGCACCCGTTTTGAATGGCAGCAAGCCACGGCCACGGCTACGCGTCCCTTCCGGGAACATCCAGATAGAGATTTTGCGCTTTTTAAAGTGATTCACCACTTCCGCAATGGTGCTGTGCGCTTTTGCACGGTTGTTGCGGTCGATAAGCAGGTTACCGGTAAGCCAGTACAGCTGGCCAAAAAACGGGATCCACAGCAGGCTCTTTTTCCCCACGGTCACCGTCGGTGGCAGAACGATGTTTGCGGCTGTCACCATATCGTAGTTGTTCTGATGGTTAGCGATATAGATGGCGTTACCAAACTGCTCTGCGCCTTCAGGAATACGTTTTTCAACCTTCAGGCCAAATAACGGTGCAAGACGGCCAAACATGTGGCCAAAAGTGGCGACATGCTTCGGATTACGCGGGCTGAACAGGCAATAAATGCAGCCGAAAACACAGACCAGAATGCAATAGATAACGGTAAGAATAAGACGAACAATGTATAGCATAGCGACCTCTGAAGCCCCAACAGCTGACAATTATACTTCACCTGTGGCCAGGTAAGGACTTTATTACGAGCGCGTATTGTTAATCGCAACGCATGAATTAACAACGTTTTTGCGGGAAATTTTACTGAAATACCCCCTCCGGGAAAGAGGGGGTCAGAGCCAGATTACTCTTCGCTGTCGCCCGCGTGGCTTCGCGCAGGAGAGTCAATCTCCACGCGGTCGATGCGCTGCAGGCCGCGCATCAGTGAGCCACGGCGACCGCGCTCACCCACCACTTTCTGCAACTCTTCCGGACGAAGTTTGATTTTACGCTTGCCCACGTGGATGGTCAGCGTACTCTGCGGCGGCAGAATAAAGAGGTGCGCCAGGCCATCTTCGCCTTTTGCCGCTTCCGCCGACGGGATATTGATGATCTTGTTGCCCTTCCCTTTCGACAGTTCCGGCAGGTCGCTGACCGGGAACATCAGCATTCGCCCGGCGGTGGTGATCGCCAGCAGCATGTCGCTCTCGTTCTCAATCACCAGCGGCGTCATGACGTGCGCGTTATCCGGCAGGCTAATCAGCGCCTTACCGGCACGGTTGCGCGACACGAGATCGTTAAAGGTACAGATAAAGCCATAACCCGCGTCGGAGGCCAGCAACAGTTTCTGCTCATCGGCTTCCATCAGCATATGGTCAACCGTCGCCCCCGGCGGCAGCGTCAGCTTGCCGGTCAGCGGTTCACCCTGTCCACGCGCGGAAGGCAGCGTGATGGGGTCAATGGCGTAGCTGCGGCCCGTGGAATCGATAAATGCCACCGGCTGGTTGCTTTTCCCTTTCACTGCCGCTTTGAAGCTGTCGCCCGCTTTGTAGCTCAGCCCAGGCGCGTCGATATCATGCCCTTTGGCACTGCGCACCCAGCCGCTCTGGGACAGCACAATCGTCACCGGCTCTGACGGCTGCATGTCGTGCTCGTTCATCGCCTTCGCTTCTTCGCGCTCGTGCAGCGGAGAACGACGGTCATCGCCAAAGGCATCGGCATCGGCCTGCAGCTCTTTCTTCAGCAGGTTGTTCATCTTGCGTTCGGACGCCAGGATCGCCTGCAGCTGATCGCGCTCTTTTTCCAGGTCGTTCTGCTCACCGCGGATCTTCATCTCTTCCAGTTTGGCGAGATGGCGCAGTTTCAGCTCGAGGATCGCTTCGGCCTGGGTTTCACTAATGCCAAAACGCGACATCAGCGCGGGTTTCGGTTCGTCCTCGGTACGGATGATCTCGATCACTTCATCAATATTGAGGAACGCCACCAGCAAACCTTCAAGGATATGCAGGCGCTTAAGCACTTTTTCCAGACGATGGTTCAGACGACGGCGCACCGTATCGCGGCGGAAAGTCAGCCACTCGCTGAGGATCTCCAGCAAGTTTTTCACCGCCGGGCGACCGTCCAGGCCAATCATGTTCAGGTTGATGCGGTAGCTTTTTTCCAGATCGGTCGTCGCGAACAGGTGGTTCATCACCTGCTCCATGTCGACGCGGTTGGAGCGCGGCACGATCACCAGACGGGTCGGGTTCTCGTGGTCAGATTCATCGCGCAGGTCGTCCACCATCGGCAGCTTTTTATTGCGCATCTGAGCCGCGATTTGCTCCAGCACTTTCGCACCGGAAACCTGATGCGGCAGCGCGGTGATCACCACCGCACCGTCCTCTTTGGTCCACACCGCGCGCATACGCACGGAGCCACGACCGTTCTGGTAGATTTTGCGGATTTCCGCGCGCGAAGTGATGATTTCGGCTTCGGTTGGGTAGTCCGGCCCCTGAACGATATCCAGCAGCTCATCCAGCGAGGTTTTCGGCTGTTCAATCAGGGTGATGGCGGCTTTCGCCACTTCACGCAGGTTGTGCGGCGGGATGTCCGTCGCCATACCAACCGCAATACCGGTGGTCCCGTTCAGCAGGATGTTCGGCAGACGCGCAGGCAGCATTTTCGGCTCCTGCATCGTACCGTCGAAGTTTGGCACCCAGTCGACGGTTCCCTGACCCAGCTCACCCAGCAGCACTTCAGCATATTTAGACAGACGGGATTCGGTATAACGCATCGCCGCGAAGGATTTCGGATCATCCGGCGCACCCCAGTTCCCCTGCCCGTCGACCAGCGGGTAACGGTAAGAGAACGGCTGAGCCATCAGTACCATCGCTTCGTAGCAAGCGCTATCACCGTGCGGATGGTATTTACCCAGCACGTCACCGACGGTACGGGCGGATTTCTTGAACTTGGCGCTGGCGCTCAGCCCCAGCTCAGACATCGCATAGACGATGCGACGCTGGACGGGCTTCAGGCCATCACCGATAAACGGCAACGCCCTGTCCATGATGACGTACATGGAGTAGTTCAGGTAGGCGTTTTCCGTGAATTCATGTAGCGCGAGGCGCTCTGCCATATCGCTCATTACGTGTGATTCCTCAACTCAGAAACCGATGGGTTTCAGGCAATATTGCCGCAGATACTACCCTATCTGCCGTGTTGAGTCACAAAGAAAAAGGGCCGCTTAAGCGGCCCTTTCTGGTGCATAGCAGATACGCATTACCGATATTTAATTTATTAGCGTTTCTTTTTACGTTTAAATAATCAGCAGCGTTTACTGCTTAATGTGATAAATAGCAGGTTAATTATTTGGCCTTATCGTTACGCTTTTCCATGATGAAAAACCTCATTCAGGGAAAATAGATGAGCCATCTTATTTATTTAACGCTTGAGGGTGAGATTCAGGGAAAAATTTCTGCTGGCTGTGGTTCGCAAGCCTCCATCGGCAACCGCTATCAACTGGGGCGTGAAGACGAAATTCAGGTCTTCAGCCTGACGCAGGTGGAAAGCGGCTCGCCGGGTGGCATTCACCACCATGGGCTGAATTTTTGCAAACTCCTGGATAAAAGCTCTCCGTTACTTTGCAATGCCATTAATAATAATGAACGCCTGAAGATGACGTTTGATATTTACCGAACAAATAGATATGGGCGACTGGAGAAATATTATCTTATCGAACTTCGTGGCGCGACGATGCAGTCCATTCATCAGCAATACAGGGGAGATAATTTACATTACGAATATATTTCGGTGAATTACGATTATATCCTGTGTCGCCATCTGATAGCCGGTACCGAGTTTGACTACCTGCTGACGCCGGAAAATTACGGCCGTCTTTTTCCGGTAGTGCAGAAAATGCGGCTTCCGCCAGAGCCACCGGAGCGTAAGGTGACGCTGGTGCTGGGCGTGTTCTTCGACGGCACGGGCAATAACGCGGTAAACACGCAAAGCATGCTCGAGACGCTTCAGGCGCAGCACTATGATATCGATAACCTGGACGCGGAAAGCATTCTTGCCAGAAATGCGTCAGAGAAGATGGGGGTTAACGGCATTGGGGCAGGCAGCTATCTGGGGTACTACACGAATATCTACTGGCTGAATGAGTTGTATGAGCAAAAATTTCCACCAGAAGGCTGCTACATTCAGGGTTTTGTCTATGTTGAAGGAATAGGCACTCGGGCAGGTGAACCCGATGACCCGATAGGACTGGGGCTGGGAACCGCAGAGACGGGGATTATTGCTAAAACCGACGACGCGGTTAAGCAACTGGCTAAAGTGATAGATGCCACCTTAACGTTGCTGAAAGGGAAGTTTGTCGTCGAGAATCTGCTGTTTGATATCTTTGGCTTCAGCCGGGGCGCAGCCGCAGCCCGTCACTTTGCTAATCGTGTACAGACTGAAGACATGGCAATTACTAAGGCCATATTGAAAGGAATGGCCGAGTACAGCTATCGTGGAAAACCTGCAGGTCATACCCGTTTTCTCGGCATTATGGACACCGTGGCCGCAGTCGGCACGGTAGCGAACGGTCTGGATCCACACAGCGCCGATACAGGCAGCGTCAATATCGCTCTGCGTCCCGGCGTGGCGCAGAAGGTGTTTCACATCACCGCCGGACATGAATGCCGCTATAACTTCGCCCTCAACAGCGTCGTTCCCGCCTGGCCGGAGCTGGAACTTCCCGGCGCGCATTCTGATATCGGCGGTGGCTATCTGCCGCAGCTTCGCGAGGATCTCTTTCTGACCCGCCCGCAGGTTGAAACGCTGCCATACAATCACCCCTGGGCACAGTCCCGCGTCTACCATCAAGCCATAGCGCAGCTAGAGAGGCTGGAGCACTCACCGGCCATCATGCCCATAGCACATTCTCATACCATCACGCCCGAAGTCTGGGAAGACGATTTTGCCCCTGCCGACCGCTACAGCCAGCCGCAAAAGCGCACTTATGCAGCCCTGACGCTACGCCATCGCATTGTGAGATATGACTGGTCGAAGGTGGTCTTGCGGGTCATGGTCGATGCGGCGACAGAAGCGGGTGCAGCGTTTAAGGATGTAGAGACGATGAGTAAACATCGCATCCCTGATGAATTAAAACCGTTTTGTGTACATGCCCGGGAGATGGGGAAAGCGGTTCGTCGGCATGCAACGGCATCCGGTTTTACACCTGAAGAGGTGGACATAATAGCGAGAAACTATATCCACTGCTCTGCACACTGGAACGCAGTGGAACTTAAGCAGACCGGGGAATTACAGGGTGGCGTATCGGCCTCCGAAACGGTCGGCTTTGTGAACAGGCCAGACACAAACTGGAAGAGAACGATTTACAATATGGATGGAAAAAAACGATGAAAATACACAACATAGTTGCACTTGCCCTACTCCTGACGACGGCTGCTTGCAGCCCACAAAAAAAATACCCTTTGCAGTCAAAGCAGGCCGCCAGCGGCGACTGGACGCTTCCCTATGGGGAATGGAGCTTTACCTTTGTCACCCCCAGAGATTTGATGGCTGATACCAGTCATGTGCGGATAATCGATACGGATGGTTATCTTTATACCTTCTACATGCTTGATCCAACGTTCCAGAGCCCGGATTCCATCAACAATTGGGCTTCAGACATTCGTGGCCCCAGCGTCAATTTCAACAAAGTCAAAAAACCGCCGCAATACATCGTCTTCTGCTGGGATTCTTATGCCGATCAAAAAACCTATGAAACCCGCGCCGTATTCGGGCCGGAAACCTGGCAAAGAATGAAAACGCCTGCCGA
>NZ_JBJURN010000003.1:350426-395709 GCF_046622475.1 Enterobacter sp. LM3
GCACGACGCAAAAATCATACCCTTTGCAGTCAAAGCAGGCCGCCAGCGGCGACTGGACGCTTCCCTATGGGGAATGGGATTTTTCCTTTATCACCCCCAAGGATTTGCTGGCTGATGTCAATCACGCGCGGGTCATCGATACGGATGGCTATCTCTATACTTTTAACACGCTTGATCAGACGTCTCCCGATCCTGGTTCCGTTGATAAATGGACAGATGTTACCTTTGGCGGCAGAGCCCATTTCAACAAAGTCAAAAAACCGCCGCAGTACATCGTCTTCTGCTGGGATTCCTATGCCGATCAAAAAACCTATGAAACCAGTGCCATATTCGGGCCGGAAACCTGGCAAAGAATGAAAACGCCTGCCGACCATACTCGTCCCTCCGGTGCTCCTGTCTGGTACAACAGAATGGTCTTTGGCCTGTCCCCCGGTGGCAAAGTCAAAATCTGGTTTTCAGATGTTGCCGGACGCCCCAGTATTCCGATTAAACCCAGAAAACTGGTTACCCGATCCGGCAAAGATCTCACCCTCTGCAAAGCCTTCAATACCCCTGTCGAAGATTACATTCAGTCCATTGAAGAGATCAGCAAAGGCAGAACCTACCCCTACGGGAACTGGGATTAACAGACAAAAAAATGCCGCACGTTGACCGGGCGGCATTATTTCAAGTCAGTCAGGCGTTACTGGTTAAGCCTGATAACCTGCTTCACGTCGATTTCAAACTCGTTCCACCCTTTATCAACCTTACCCTGGATTTCAACTTTATCCTGCGGGGTAACGGTCACGCCGTTCCAGCGCTTGTGGTCAATCTCCACATTTACCGTACCGGTCTCATCGCGGAACATATAGCGGTCATCGGACAGGCGCTCGGTGATGTTCCCGCGCAGTTTCACCCAGCTGTCGTCCTGCATCTCTTTCACTTTTACGGCTGTAGTGAGATTGGCGTTATTATCGACAAACCCGCCCTGTTGGGTTTGGGTTTGCGTCTGGGCAGGTGTGGCTGACGGGCCGTTAAATCCACCCTGAGCGGCAAAAACGGGGGCTGTGGTCATCATCATGATGGCGGTAATCGCAGCGAATTTTTTCATCTTAATCTCTCCCTTTAATATCGTTTCGCAGTGCATTAAACCGGGTAATACTTAACAACTTCTTAAGGGAAAAATTTATTTATTATTGCTGTACAGCAAGCTACTGCAGAGGGTTTACTGACGTTATCAAGGAGGGCGTTATGCGCATTTTACTGGTAGAAGACGACAAGTTAATTGGCGATGGCATCAAAGCGGGCCTAAGCAAAATGGGGTTTAGCGTGGACTGGTTTACCGACGGGAAAACCGGGCAAACCGCGCTGTATACCGCCCCCTATGATGCCGTGGTGCTTGACCTGACGCTGCCGGAAATTGACGGTCTGGAGATCCTGCGCGCCTGGCGCGAAAGCGGACGCAGCGAGCCAATACTGGTGCTGACCGCACGGGATGCGCTTAACCAGCGCGTCGAAGGTTTGCGTCTGGGGGCGGATGATTACCTGTGTAAGCCATTCGCCCTGATTGAAGTGGCGGCTCGCCTTGAAGCACTGGTGCGCCGTAGCCACGGCCAGACGCGCAATGAACTTCGTCACGGCAAGGTGACGCTCGATCCGGCAAGCCTCGTTGCGAAACTTGAAGGTGAAACGCTGGCTCTCAAACCCAAAGAGTTTGCCCTGCTGGAGTTGCTGATGCGCAATGCAGGCCGCGTGCTGCCGCGCAAGCTGATCGAGGAAAAACTCTACACCTGGGATGATGACGTCTCCAGTAATACCGTGGAAGTCCATGTGCATCATCTGCGCCGTAAGCTTGGCAGTGAATTTATCCGCACCGTTCACGGCATCGGTTATACCCTGGGTGACGCATGAAACTGACCCAACGCCTGAGCCTGAAGCTGCGCCTGACGCTGCTTTTTTTGGTGTTGTCCCTGGCCGCGTGGTTCGCCGCAAGCATCGTTGCCTGGCACCAGACCACCCGCAAGCTCGATAAGCTGTTTGATACCCAGCAGATGTTGTTTGCCAAACGGCTGCTGGCGATGGATCTGAACGAGATCCAGGCTCCCAAACGGATGTCCGACATCCCCAAAAAAGTGAAACATGGTCGTCTGGACGATGACGCGCTGGCCTTCGCCATCTACACCCCCGACGGAAAAATGGTGTTGAACGACGGTGAAAACGGGCGCGACATTCTGTATCACTATCGCCGTGACGGTTTTGACAACGGGCAGCTTAAAGACGACAAGGATGAATGGCGTTTTTTATGGCTTACCTCACCTGACGGGAAATATCGCGTGGTGGTCGGCCAGGAGTGGGAATACCGCCAGGAGATGGCGCTGGATATCGTCAGCTCACAGCTCACGCCGTGGCTGGTGGCACTGCCCGTGATGTTGCTGTTGCTTATCGTCCTGCTCAACCGGGAGCTGCAGCCGCTGAAAAAGCTGGCGAAGACCCTGCGCTCGCGCTCACCGGATGCCACCGACACGCTCTCAACGCAAGGTGTTCCCGCAGAAGTACACCCCCTGCTTGACTCGCTGAACCATCTGTTTACGCGCACCCAGGAGATGATGACTCGTGAACGGCAATTCACCTCGGATGCCGCCCACGAACTGCGCAGCCCGCTGGCTGCGTTGAAGGTGCAAACCGACGTGGCGCAACTGTCGCGGGATGATCCGCAGGCGCAGGAAAAAGCGCTGACCCAACTGCACGCCGGTATCGACCGGGCATCCCGGCTGGTGGATCAGCTCCTGACGCTCTCACGCCTGGACTCGCTGGATAATCTGGACGACGTCGAACCGATTGTGATGGCCGATTTACTGCAGTCGGCGGTGATGGATATCTGGTACCCGGCGCAGCAGGCAGGCATTGATATCCGCCTGAATATCAACGCCCTGCAGGTTAAACATACGGGTCAACAGCTGCTATTGAGCCTACTGGTCCGTAACCTGCTGGATAACGCCGTGCGTTACAGCCCGCGCGGTAGCGTGGTCAATGTGACGCTGGACACCCACAGCTTTACCGTGTGTGACAACGGCCCGGGGATTTCTCCCACGGTACTGGCACGTCTCGGCGAGCGCTTTTATCGCCCGCCAGGACAGGAGGCGACCGGCAGCGGGCTGGGGCTCTCTATTGTCAGGCGTATTGCTGCCCTGCACGGTATGCGCGTCTCACTGGAGAATGCCGATGGCGGTGGATTCAACGTGAAAATTAGCTGGTAATCCATTATTGCGTTTAAAGCAAAAGACTTTACACATTTTGCTCATTCTGCCGCGTTACCATCGCGCGTAGACTTATCGTCAAACGCTGTACACTGAGGACGAAAAATGAGCAACATTCTGATTATCAATGGCGCGAAAGAATTCGCGCACTCGAAAGGCCAACTGAATGACACCCTGACCGAGGTCGCGGACGGCTTCCTGCGCGACGCCGGGCATGATGTTAAGGTTGTGCGCGCCGACAGCGATTACGACATTAACGCGGAAGTGCAGAACTTCCTGTGGGCTGACGTGGTTATCTGGCAGATGCCAGGCTGGTGGATGGGCGCACCGTGGACGGTGAAAAAATACATGGACGATGTGTTCACCGAGGGCCACGGCTCGCTGTATGCCAGCGACGGCCGCACACGATCTGACGTCACCAAAAAATACGGTTCTGGTGGCCTGATCCAGGGCAAAAAATACATGCTGTCTCTGACCTGGAATGCCCCAATGGAAGCGTTCACGGAGAAAGAGCAGTTCTTTGAAGGCGTGGGCGTAGACGGCGCGTATCTGCCATTCCACAAGGCCAACCAGTTCCTGGGGATGGACTCGCTGCCAACCTTTATCGTCAACGACGTAATTAAAATGCCGGATGTCCCGCGCTATATAGCAGAATATCGCAAGCATCTTGCGGAAATTTTTGCTTAACTGGTAGCCTGGAATTAAAGGAGTAGTTAACCATGCTTACTGTTATCGCAGAAATTCGTACTCGTCCAGGTCAACATCACCGCCAGGCGGTGCTGGATCAGTTCGTGAAGATCATCCCGACCGTACTGAAAGAAGAAGGCTGCCACGGCTATGCGCCGATGGTCGACGCCACCACCAATGCAAGCTTCCAGGCCACCGCGCCGGACTCGATCATGATGATTGAACACTGGGAAACCGTGGCGCATCTTGAGGCGCATCTGCAGACCGCGCACATGAAAGCGTGGAGCGAAGCAGTGAAAGGTGACGTGCTGGACACCCATATCCGCATCCTGGAGCAAGGGGTTTAGTTTTGTGGTCACTGCCGGGTAAGCGCCAGCACCGCCCGGCATCTCATCAAGCGCGCTTTTTCCCCGGATTTAACCCACGATGAAATTCGTTGATGCGCTTCATCGACTTAATGGTGCGCTGCGGCTCCGTAGAGGCGACGGACAAAATCATCATCTCCAGACACAGCAACACCGTGCCGTGTAACGGGATCTTACCCTTCTCCCCCCCTCGCGGGACGTGGATCACCACGCTGGCCTCTTTGCTGAAACGAGAATCGAGAGCGTTGGTCAGTAAAATGGCGGGAATGCCCAGCCGCTTTGCTTCGCGCAGGGTCGTCTGCCCTTCCCGATGGGCAGATTTTTGCGCCATCATTACCAGCACATCACCACGCTGGAGGGCAATCAGCTGTTCGGCAAGACCAATCCCGGTGCGGTTGAGCGGCGTCGCGGGCAAACCAATGCGTCTGAACAGCCGGGCAGTATACTCGGCCAGAATACCGGATGCGCCAATACCAAAAATGGCGACCTGCTTCGCCTGTGCCAGCAGCGACACCGCCTGGGCCATCGCATAGCGGTTGTGCGGTTCGGACAACACCTCGCAGGTGTGCTGATGCCCCTCCAGCACGAAATCAATGCTCGCATTGACGTCGCTGGCGAGCGTATTCACCGTGGTGGACATCTTTTCGCTGGAGGTAACGACCGGGCCGAACCACTGCTCCAGCGTCTGTTTCAGATCGCGTAGCCCGGCAAAGCCCAGCGCCTGAATCGCGCGCACAACCGTGGCATCGGAGGTTTTCAGCAGGGCGGCAATCTCCATTGCCGTCTGCTCCATCACCGCTTCCCGGTTCTCATTGATATAACGCGCCACCTGCAGCAGACGCGGCGTCAGCTGGTGCCCTCGCGAGCGGAAGCGGTCGCCGTAGACATCCACCCGCGCTTTGTCTTTACGGATCACTGTGACACCTCCGGCAGCGGACGCCCGGCAATGTGCGACTGCACCTGCGCGGCCATCAGTCCTAAGGAGGCGAACGAGTTCGAAATGGCCTCTTCACGGGAGATCAGCACGTAATGCCCGGTTCGGCAGGCTTTGAGGAACTGACACCAGCCCGGCATCACCGAATCCATCGCCGCCAGCTCGTCCTGCGGTTTGCCACCGGTATCCCCGCGCCAGGTGGCAAAGACAACATCGGCATCCAGCTCCGGCAGACGCTCGGCGCTGACGTCGATACGTCCGCCGTCGGGGATGTTTTCAATCAGCGGTGGGAAGGTGAACCCCGCGTCGCGCAGCACGCGTCCCAGCGAGTGGTAGCTGTGCATGGCGGTGATTTTGCCCTGATTCGCCTGAATCACCGACACGGATATTTTTCGGGTGTCGATAGTCGCCCTGAGCGCCTTGATTTGTTCCTGATAGCCCCGCTCCAGGATCGCCAGCCGCGCCTGTGTACCGGTGAGCTGTGCCAGCTTGCGGTAGATCTCCGGCGCGCCACCGTCAAGGTGATCAATACTCACCGTCGGGGCGATTTTCTCCAGTTGCCCGACGGGGGTATTACGGGTCGGCTCGGTAATGATCAGATCCGGCTTCGCGGCCGCAATGGCTTCAATATCGATATCCGCAGTACCAATAAATTTAATGTCGGAATTATCGAAATCAACGCCCGTCAGCATTCCGCTGGAACGCAGAAAATGGCTGCCGTCCGGTCGGGTACGTCCGTGGCTGGCGACGGGGGGTACCCCAAGCTCAATCAGGGGAATGGTGATATCCAGGTCATGTAGCGAGACGATCCGTTTCGGATGAACCGGCACAACGACCTTGCGCCCCAGATCGTCGGTAAACGTCTGCGTCGGCTCCGCCGCATTTACCGCAAACCCCGCCAGCAACAGTATCGAAAAAAGTACACGCATCATATTCCCCTAAAATCTGTCCCGACGCTGCCAGAGCAGCAGCAGGAAAAATGGTCCGCCAGTCAATGAAATCACAATCCCCGCGGGCAGTTGCAGCGGTAAAAATGCCAGACGCCCGATGTTATCGGCCAGCAGCACCAGCAGCGCACCCAGCACTGCACTTCCCGCCAGTAGCGCGGTTTGTCCACCACGTAGCAGCAGGCGCGCCATATGCGGCGCAATAAGCCCGACAAAACCAATGCTACCCACACAGGAGACGCAGGCCGCCGTCAGTATCACTGGGGCAAACACGCGCAGCAGCGCTAACCGTGAAGTACGCACGCCAAGCCCGGTTGCGGTCTGATTGCCAAGCAACGCCACATCAGCAGCGCGGGCGGTAAACAGCAGCAGAGCACACGCGGGTAATGCCCAAACCACCGTAATACTGACCAGCGTCCAGTTTGCTGCATGCAGACTCCCCGCCAGCCACAGCATCGCCGTCTGCACGTCGCGCACGTCAGCGGTGGTCATAAAGACCCCCATTGCCGCAGCAAATGCCCATGAAACGCCGATACCGATCAGGATAAATCGCGGGCGCGAGATGTCGCGCGCCAGTGCCACCACCAGCAGCGCAGTCAGCAGACCACCGGCCATACCAACCAGCGGACGCCAGAACAGGCTCAACGCCGGAAACTGAAAAATCAGCAGCAGTACCGCCGCACTACAGCCCTCTTTCACGCCGATAAGACCTGGGTCAGCCAGGCCATTGCGGGTGATAGACTGCATGGCCGCCCCCGCCATACCCAGCATTGCCCCACATAACACCGCCATCAGCAGACGCGGCAGTCGGATATCCATCACGATGTAGCGCGCATCCGCTTCCAGGCTTTGCGGAGAAAACAGCGCGCGCCCGATGGCAGAAGCGGGAATGGCAAGCGAACCGTGCGTCAGGCCAAAACTCAGCAACAACACGCTTACCAGCGTGAACAGCGCCAGACACCGTAGCGCCTTCGGGCGAATCAGCGTTGAAAAAGGGCCGATGCGCCACGCACGTAATCCTGCCCGGTTCATTTGAACATCCTCGAAGCCATAAAGATAAAGACGGGAGCACCGACCAGAGCGGTCATGACGCCGGTTGCCAGCTCATACGGCGTGAACAAAGTGCGGGCAGCGATATCTGCCAGCAGCAAAACCAGCGCTCCACACAGGGCCGACAGGGGCACCATTACGCGTAAATCCACCGACACCAGACGGCGGATCAACTGCGGTACTACAAGGCCGATAAAGCCAATCGGCCCGGCAATGGAGACGGCAGCCCCGCAGAGCAGTGCAATTGCCAGCAGAGCGAAAAGGCGGGTCTTCAACAACGATACGCCAAGCCCCTGCGCCATCCTGTCGCCTAACGCCAGCATGTTGAGTGATGGTGACAACCAGAGAGCCAACCCAAAACCGGCGGTGGCAGCCCAGGTTGCACTGAGGATCGTCTCTGCCTTTATTCCGGCAACATCGCCCGCCAGCCAGGTACGCATGGCAAGCAGCGTCTGTTCATCCAGAATCAGAACCGTGGCGGTAATCGACGAGGCAAATGCCGACATCGCCACGCCGCACAGCGTGACTTTCATCGGCGTGAGCCCGGTACGCCCGGCGGAGGAGAACACCAGTACCAACAGAAACAGCGTGGCGGCCCCGGCAGCGGCAATCAACGGGCGACCAGACGGTAACGCCAGCCCGAGCGCGCTGGTCAGCACCACTGCCAGCGCCGCGCCCGCATTCAGCCCCAGAATATGCGGCTCACCCAGCGGGTTGCGGATCACGGATTGCAGTAATACACCCGCCACGCCAAGCGCTGCCCCCGTCGTCAGGGCGGCCCAAAGCCGTATCAGACGCAGCCTGATGATGACGTTATGGTCGAAATTACGCGGGTCGAAATCGAGAAATGCCTGTACCACTGTCTGTGGAGTAATAAAGCGCACGCCAATACCCAGATGCGCAATCGTCCCCATCAGCAGCAACAGAGCGAAAAGTACAAAAGCCAGAGAGATGCGCATCATGGTTTGTCGGCAACCTGGCGAAACGGCATAAAGAACGGTTTGCCGGTCAACGGATTAAGCGACATATGTACGTCGACGTCGAATACGGTTTTGATTAGCTCCGGTGTGCAAACATCCCCCTCGTGAAGCACGCCCTGCACTTTTCCCTGGCGTAAAAAGACCAGTGAATCACCGTAGTTCACGGCGAAGTTGAGATCGTGCAGTACCACCACGACGGTGCGCCCATGCTGGCGGGTCAGGGTGTGCAGCAGCTCGAGAATTTCTACCTGATAGCGGAGATCGAGAAACGTCGTTGGCTCATCCAGCAGGATGTACGGCGTTTGCTGCGCCAGCGCCATCGCTATCCAGCAGCGTTGACGCTGGCCGCCCGACAGGCTTTCAACAGGCAAATGAGCAAACGCCGCTGTACCGGTCAGGCGCAGCGCCTCTTCAACGGCCAGCTCATCTTCATCGCTCCACTGGCGCATAAAATTCTGCCAGGGAAAGCGCCCGCGTGATACCAGCTCAAAAACGGTTAAGCCCTCCGGCAACAGCGGAGACTGAGGCAGGATGCCAAGCTGGCGGGCAACGTCTTTGGTCGGTTGTCCATGAATCGCTTTACCATCCAGCAGCGCGGTACCGCCAAGCGGTTGCAGCAGACGAGCGATAGTGCTCAGCAGCGTGGATTTTCCACAGCCGTTTGCCCCTACCAGCACGGTTATTTTCTGCTGAGGGATCGCAAGGGAGATATCATCGACGATGATTTTTTTCTGATAGCCCGCAGAGAGGTTCTCCAGAACCAGTCCCGGTTTTTTCGTGTTGTGAGCCACGTGAACGCCAACTTAATAAGAAAACCAACAAATAAAAATAAAACTCATTCTCTTTTGAGAGTTTGCCGCTGCGCCATGTAGTAGTCAAGAGAAGAAACACCCTTGCAACACCAGGGATAATTACGCGGCACTACAAAAACAAAATTGTTTTTAATTTATTTATTTTCATATTGTTACCCATTTACCAACCTGCCCACTCTGCACGTTTTTCAGCTGTAGCCGATTTTTGCTTTTTTCCATTTACTACTACATCCATGCATGATTGAATGATTCTCAATTACATGTTCGACGCCAGCGATGGATAACGAACAGACCGTAAGGGCAATGACTCACACATTCTTCCGCGAGCTTTTCATCGCAGGATATTTCGGGAAAACAGATGTAATGGCTAAGTTCACACCTTCACTCTCTGGGGTAAAAGGGCGCGCGCTCTTTTCACTTTTGTTCATGGTACCTCTGGTACACGCAACAGAAACCGCAACGGCTCAGGAGGGTGAAACGCTCACCGTCACTGCCGATCCCAATGCCACAGCCGATGCCACCAACGGCTATCAGCCGCTGAATACCTCCACCGCTACACTGACCACTATGCCGATGCTGGACATCCCGCAGGTGGTGAATACCGTCAGCGATAAAGTGCTGGAAGATCAACATGCCACCACGCTCGACGAGGCACTGTATAACGTCAGTAATGTGGTGCAAACCAACACGCTGGGTGGTACGCAGGATGCGTTCGTGCGTCGTGGTTTTGGCGCTAACCGTGACGGTTCGATCATGACTAACGGCCTGCGCACCGTGTTGCCGCGCAGCTTTAACGCCGCAACCGAACGTGTGGAAGTGCTGAAAGGCCCGGCCTCCACGCTGTATGGCATTCTCGACCCGGGTGGTCTGATTAACGTGGTCACCAAACGCCCGGAAAAAACCTTCGGTGGCTCCATCTCTGCCACCTCCACCAGCTTTGGCGGCGGAACAGGACAATTTGACGTCACAGGCCCGGTTGAGGGCACGCGTCTGGCATATCGCCTGACGGGTGAGTATCAGGACGAAGATTACTGGCGTAATTACGGTACCAATCGCAGTACCTTTATCGCCCCATCGCTGACCTGGTTCGGCGATGACGCCACCGTGACCGTGCTCTACTCGCATCGCGACTATAAGACACCGTTCGATCGCGGAACGATCTTCGATCTCAACACCAAACAGCCAGTGAAGGTTGACCGTAAAACGCGCTTTGATGAGCCGTTCAACATCACCGATGGTCAGTCCGATCTGGCGCAACTCAATGCGGAATATCGTCTCAACAGCCAGTGGACCGCGAAGTTCGACTATAGCTTCAGCCAGGATAAGTACAGCGACAACCAGGCACGCGTGATGGCCTACGATGCTAAAACCGGCAACCTGACGCGCCGCGTGGACGCCACGCAGGGTTCAACCCAGCGGATGCATACCACCCGTGCGGATCTGCAGGGGAACGTAGATATCGCAGGGTTCTATAACGAGATCCTCACTGGCGTGTCGTATGAGAATTACGATCTACTGCGCACGGATATGATCCGCTGTAAGAACGTTAAAGATTTCAATATCTATCACCCGACTTACGGCAACCTGAGCAAATGCACCACCGTCTCGGCATCCGACAGTGACCAGACAATTAAGCAGGAGAGCTACTCCGCCTACGCCCAGGATGCGCTGTACCTGACGGATAAATGGATCGCTGTCACCGGGATGCGCTATCAGTATTACACCCAGTATGCGGGGAAAGGCCGTCCGTTCAACGTCAACACCGACAGTCGCGACGATCAATGGACGCCGAAGCTGGGGGTAGTCTATAAGCTCACACCGTTCGTCTCGCTGTTTGCCAACTATTCCCAGACGTTTATGCCGCAGTCGTCCATTGCGAGTTACATTGGCGACCTGCCACCAGAAACGTCCAATGCCTACGAAGTGGGTGCCAAGTTTGACCTGTTCAGTGGCATTACCGCCAATATTGCGCTGTTTGATATTCACAAGCGTAACGTGCTCTACACCGAAAGCGTGGGGGATGAAACCGTCGCCAAAACCGCAGGCCGCGTACGTTCACAAGGCGTAGAAGTGGATCTGGCGGGTTCGCTGACCGAGAACACCAATATTATCGCCAGCTATGGTTATACCGACGCAAAAGTGCTGGAAGATCCGGACTATGCGGGCAAACCACTGCCAAACGTGCCACGCCATACCGGGTCACTGTTCCTGACTTACGATATTCATAACGTGATCGGCGGAAATACCCTGACGATCGGCGGCGGTGGACACGGCGTAAGCCGTCGCTCAGCCACCAACGGTGCGGATTACTACCTGCCAGGTTACGTCGTGGCGGATGCGTTCGCGGCGTATAAGATGAAACTGCAGTATCCGGTGACGTTGCAGGTCAACGTGAAGAACCTGTTTGACAAGACATACTACACCTCATCTATCGCGACCAATAACCTGGGCAACCAGATTGGTGACCCACGCGAAGTGCAGTTTACGGTGAAGATGGAGTTTTGATGTAAAAAAGCCCGGTGGCGCTCACGCTTACCGGGCCTACGATCCCTCCCCTCTCCCTGTGGAAGAGGGTTAGGATGAGGATATCAGGCCTCAATATCCGCCATATCGCCTTTCTCCTGCAGCCAGTTACGTCGGTCTTCTGAACGTTTCTTGGCAAGCAGCATATCCATCATGGCGTTGGTTTGCTGTTCGTCTTCGTCGCTGATAGTCAACTGCACCAGACGGCGGGTATTCGGATCCAGCGTGGTTTCGCGCAGCTGCATCGGGTTCATCTCACCCAGCCCTTTAAAGCGCTGAACGTTCGGTTTGCCCTTCTTACGCTTGAGCTGCTCCAGCACACCGGCTTTCTCTTCTTCCGTCAGCGCGTAGTAAACCTCTTTGCCGAGGTCGATACGGTACAGCGGTGGCAGCGCCACGTGGACGTGACCGTTTTTCACCAGCGTACGGAAATGCTTCACAAACAGCGCGCACAGCAGCGTGGCGATGTGCAGACCATCGGAGTCCGCATCCGCGAGGATACAGATCTTGCCATAGCGCAGCTGGCTCAGATCGTCGCTGTCCGGATCGATGCCGATCGCCACGGAGATGTCGTGTACTTCCTGCGAGGCCAGCACTTCATCCGAAGAGACTTCCCAGGTATTCAGGATCTTACCCTTGAGCGGCATGATCGCCTGATATTCACGATCGCGCGCCTGCTTGGCCGATCCCCCTGCCGAGTCCCCTTCCA
The DNA here is from genome assembly GCF_046622475.1 of Enterobacter sp. LM3. Lineage (NCBI taxonomy): Bacteria > Pseudomonadati > Pseudomonadota > Gammaproteobacteria > Enterobacterales > Enterobacteriaceae > Enterobacter > Enterobacter sp. LM3. Next base: position 362,670 of record NZ_JBJURN010000003.1, read on the forward strand.
CGAGGAACAGCTCGGTGCGATTAAGATCCTGTGCAGTACAGTCCGCCAGCTTGCCCGGCAGCGCAGGGCCGCTGGTCAGCTTTTTACGTACGACCTTTTTCGCCGCACGCAGACGACGCTGGGCGCTGGAAATCGCCATTTCGGCCAGCATTTCCGCAGCCTGAACGTTCTGGTTCAGCCACAGGGTGAAGGCATCTTTCACCACGCCGGAAACGAACGCCGCACACTGACGTGATGACAGGCGTTCTTTGGTCTGCCCGGCAAACTGCGGATCCTGCATCTTCACGGACAGCACGTAGGCACAACGATCCCAGATGTCTTCCGCCGACAGCTTCACACCACGCGGCAGAATGTTGCGGTATTCGCAGAATTCGCGCATCGCATCCAGCAGCCCCTGACGCAGACCGTTGACGTGCGTACCGCCAAGCATGGTCGGGATCAGGTTGACGTAGCTTTCCGTCAGCAACTCACCGCCTTCCGGCAGCCACAGTAGCGCCCAGTCCACCGCTTCGGTATCACCCGAAAAATTACCGACAAACGGTTTTTCCGGCAACGTCGGCAGGCCGTTTACCGCTTCGCACAAATAGTCGTTAAGACCATCTTCGTAGCGCCAGCTCTGCTCGGTGTTGTTGACGTTATCTTTAAAGGTAATTTCCACGCCCGGGCAAAGTACCGCTTTAGCTTTCAGCAGGTGCGTCAGGCGAGAAACAGAAAAACGTGGGCTGTCGAAGAAGCTTTCGTCAGGCCAGAAGTGAACGCTGGTACCGGTGTTACGTTTTCCGCATGTACCGACGACCTGAAGCTCCTGCACCTTGTCGCCGTTTTCAAACGCGATGTTGTAAACCTGGCCGTCACGGCGAACGTTCACTTCCACGCGTTTAGACAGGGCGTTTACGACGGAAATCCCCACGCCATGCAAGCCACCGGAGAACTGGTAGTTCTTATTGGAGAACTTACCGCCCGCATGCAGACGACAGAGGATCAGCTCAACGGCCGGAACCCCCTCTTCCGGGTGGATATCCACCGGCATACCGCGACCGTCGTCAATGACTTCCAGCGACTGATCGGCATGCAGGATAACGTCAACGCGTTTGGCATGGCCTGCCAGCGCTTCGTCCACACTGTTATCAATAACTTCCTGGCCCAGGTGGTTTGGGCGCGTCGTATCGGTGTACATCCCCGGGCGGCGGCGAACCGGCTCAAGCCCGGTGAGTACCTCAATGGCATCAGCGTTATAGGTTTGCGTCATGATTTAAACTAGCAATTCGCATTGATTGTCAGAGGCTGTGCAGTCCAAGAAAATCGACAATCTGGGTGAAATGATCCTCAAAGCCCGTGAAAGCATGGTTTCCGCCCTCTTCTATAGTCTGGCGGCAGGATGCGTAATACGCCACTGCCTGGCGGTAATCCAGCACTTCATCACCCGTCTGTTGCAGCAGCCAGATGAGATCGGGCGCTTCAAGCGGGTCTACCTGCATAACTTTGAGATCGTAAATATGGCGAGACTCTAGCACATATTGTTGGCCGGTGTAGGGGTTCTCGTTCTGTCCAAGAAAGTCCCTCAGCAGCTCAAATGGCCGTACCGCCGGGTTAACCACGACAGCGGGCAGCATAAAGCATTGCGACAGCCAGGTGGCGTAATAGCCGCCCAGCGATGAGCCAACCACGCCGAAGGATTCACCGCCGTGTTCCAGAACAATAGATTCAAGCATCTCCGCCACATCTGCCGGGTAGGGCGGCAGCTGCGGAACGATCATCTCAACGTGCGGATGATGCTCGCTCAGCCACTGGCGAAGCTGTGTCGCTTTTGCGGAACGCGGTGAGCTGTTGAACCCATGAAGATAGAGAAGCGTAGACATCAATAGCCTTCTGAAGCGGTATCCGGGCGGAATTTTGCACCTGACAAACGGCACACTTCCGTGGTCAGCGAACCATCGGCGTGCAGTTCCAGCCAGCGCCAGCCCGGTGCGATAGTATCCAGGGTAAAGTTGGCGCAGTGTGGCTTAAACTGAACGCAGGTCGACGGGGTTGCAAGCAGGCGGCGACCGTTCCAGTCGAGATCCTGCTCCTGGTGAATATGTCCGCACAGCAGGTTTTTCACCCGCGGGAACTTCACCAGAACGCTGTCCAGTGCCGCAGAGTTGCGCAGACTGTGTTGATCAAGCCAGCTACAGCCCGCTGGCAGTGGGTGATGATGAAGCAACAGCAGCGTATGACGCGACGGCTCAGCGGCCAGTTTGTTTTCCAGCCAGTCGAGCTGAAACTCGCTTAACTCACCATGTGGGACACCAAATACCTGGCTGTCGAGCAGTAATATCTGCCACTGGTCACCCGCAAACACACACTTCGCCGGAGAAATTCCCGCCTCATGGAGTGAATTGTACATAGCAGGCTGGAAATCATGGTTGCCCGGCAGCCAGACGCAAGGCACGCTGAAGCTCGCGATCCCCTCAGCAAAATGCTGATAGGCCGCGGAGGATTGATCCTGCGCCAGATCGCCCGTTGCGACAATCAAATCGCATGCGCGGTTTTCGGCATGAATCGCGCTAAGTACAGCCTGATAACTCTCCCAGGTGTTCACGCCCAGCAGAGTCTCATGCTTTTCGGCAAAAAGGTGAGTATCGGTGATTTGTAATATCCTGACTGGTGCCCCACCAGCAACAGTCAGGTTCAACAGGCTTTCCAAATGGTGTCCTTAGGTAGGTTTATGACGCTAACAAACCGGAATCGCCATTGCTCCATGTGCTAAACAATATCTTAGCCAGTCGGCTAAAAACTGGTTAATTTGATGCTTTTCGTCGCGTTGATGCAACTTTTTATTCGGGTAATCATATCGCGCTTTGAAGCGAAAGATCTGCTGGCTTGAACACACTTCAGCGACCATCGCGTCGTGATAGAGACGTACCGTCATCGACGGCAGACTCCAGTAGCTAATGCTGGGAGCCGTTTGCTCAATCTCCACCAGCGTAGTGTAGCGCGTTGATTCTGTTATCGTTAACCGATACTGCGCGTTGCTCACCTGATAGCTCACCGTTTCGCCGGGTGCGTCGTTTTTCGGCAACAGGCGGCGCAATTGTGCGAAATTGGTTTCGCACAGGCGCATCATTTCTGGGAAGTCAGGTGTATAGCGCTTCATTTTTTCCACTCGTTTCGTAATGTCTGATAATGCAGTTGCAGCCATTGCAGAGCGATGACAGAGGCTGCGTTGTCGATTTTCCCCTCTTCAACCCACTGGTAAGCCTGCTCCCGGCTCACCACATGAACCCGAATATCTTCGTGTTCTTCAGCCAGACCGTGGATCCCATCCGCCGTCGTGGCGTCCACTTCGCCCACCATAATGGACAAGCGCTCACTGGTACCGCCCGGGCTTGCCAGATAGCTCAGCACCGGTTTCGTACGACCGACAACCAGCCCCGCCTCTTCCAGCGCCTCGCGGCGGGCAACGTCTTCGACCGATTCCCCCTCTTCGATCATCCCAGCCACCATCTCCAGCAGCCACGGACTTTCGCTTACGTCATAAGCGGCAATTCGAATTTGCTCAATAAGGACAACTTCATCGCGCACTGGGTCAAAGGGTAGCAAGACTGCCGCATGCCCGCGCTCAAAAATTTCGCGCCGAATTTCGCCGCTCATCCCACCGTTGAACAGGCGATGCCTGAAACGGTAAAGATCCATCGAAAAAAAACCGCGATAAAGCGTTTCTCGTGCAATAATTTCTACATCGTTTTTGGCGAATGTCACTGGCAACTTGTCTGTTTTTTGCATGAGTCGAGTCCTGGTAGCAATGGTGATGAAATTATGAATTTCAAGGCTGTTTGGCTGCCGTTTGTAAGGCTATATGGTAGATTGGTGCAAATTACCGCCAGATGGCACGTAACGCCAACCTTTTGGTGTGGAAGATTCTGTTAGAATCGGCAATTATTTTTAATTAGATCAGCGCTAATACTGCTTCACAACAAGGAATGCAAATGAAGAAATTGCTCCCCATCCTTATCGGCCTGGGCCTGACGGGCTTCAGTGCAATGAGCCAGGCAGATAACCTGTTACAGGTCTACCAGCAGGCACGTCTGGGCAACCCTGATTTACGTAAATCGGCGGCCGATCGTGATGCTGCGTTTGAAAAGATTAACGAAGCGCGTAGCCCATTGCTGCCGCAGTTAGGCTTAGGTGCAGATTATACCTACAGCAACGGTTTCCGCGATAGCAACGGCATTAACTCCAATGCCACCAGTGCATCACTGCAACTGACGCAGACGCTGTTTGATATGTCTAAATGGCGCGCACTGACGCTGCAGGAAAAGAGCGCAGGTATCCAGGATGTGACCTATCAGACCAACCAGCAAACGCTGATCCTGAACACCGCGACCGCCTACTTCAACGTGCTGAGCGCGATTGACTCGCTCTCCTATACCGAAGCGCAGAAACAGGCCATTTACCGCCAGTTAGATCAAACCACTCAGCGTTTCAACGTCGGCCTGGTGGCGATTACTGACGTCCAGAACGCCCGTTCACAGTACGACAGCGTACTGGCCAACGAAGTGACCGCGCGTAACAACCTCGACAACGCGCTGGAATCACTGCGTCAGGTCACCGGTAACTACTACCCTGAGCTGGCTTCTCTGAACGTCGACAGCTTCAAAACCGATAAGCCGCAGGCGGTAAACGCCCTGCTGAAAGAAGCGGAAAACCGTAACCTGACGCTGTTACAGGCGCGTCTGAGCCAGGATCTGGCTCGCGAGCAGATCCGTCAGGCGCAGGATGGCCACCTGCCAACCCTGAGCCTGAGCGCCTCTACCGGCGTTTCTGATACCACCTACAGCGGTTCAAAAACCAATACGGCCCAGTATGACGACAGCAACATCGGTCAGAACAAAGTGGGTCTGAACTTCTCCCTGCCGCTGTACCAGGGCGGTATGGTGAACTCCCAGGTAAAACAGGCGCAGTACAACTTTGTTGGCGCGAGCGAGCAGCTGGAAAGCGCACACCGCAACGTGGTGCAGACCGTACGCTCGTCCTTTAACAACGTGAACGCCTCTATCAGTAGCATCAACGCTTATAAACAGGCCGTTGTCTCTGCCCAAAGCTCTCTGGATGCGATGGAAGCAGGCTACTCGGTCGGTACGCGTACCATCGTTGACGTTCTGGATGCGACCACCACGCTGTACAACGCCAAGCAGCAACTCTCCAGCGCACGTTACCAGTACCTGATTAACCAGCTGAATATCAAACAAGCGCTGGGTACGCTGAACGAGCAGGATCTGCAGTCGCTGAACAGCGCACTGGGCAAGCCGATTTCGACTTCGCCTGAAAACGTTGCACCGGAGAACCCGCAGCAGGTTGCCGCCGTTGATAACTTCAACGGTAACAGCAACACCCCTGCTGCACAGCCAGCGGCAACGCGTTCCACGACGCCTGCCAGCAACGGTAATAATCCGTTCCGTCACTAAGCATTGCCTGATGGCGTTGCGCTTATCATGCCTGATTCACCGCAGGCCGGGTAAGCGCAGCGCCACCTGATGTAAAATCACACTCAAACGTAAGCCAACGTAAAGATCCCCCTGATTCAGCCCCTCTTCGCTTCATTTTCAACCACTCATCCTCTATCCTGAGCGTTATTACCACTGGGTCCAGGAAGACAAAGATGAAACGGACAAAATCCATTAATCACGCTTCGTTCCGCAAAAGCTGGAATGCGCGTCACCTTACACCTGTCGCACTGGCGATCACTGCCGTCTTTATGCTGGCGGGCTGTGAAAAAAGCGACGAAAATGTATCGCTGTATCAAAACGCGGACGACTGCTCTACCGCTACCGGTAAAACCGCAGAATGTACTACGGCTTATAACAATGCCCTGAAAGAAGCAGAACGTACCGCACCGAAATATGCCTCACGCGAAGACTGCGTAGCGGAATTCGGTGAAGGCCAGTGCCAGCAAGCACCGGCTAAAGCGGGTACCGCGCCGGAAAACCAGGCGCAGGCACAGTCCAGCGGCAGTTTCTGGATGCCGCTGATGGCAGGCTACATGATGGGTCGCCTGATGGGTGGCGGTGCAGGCTTCCAGCAGCAGCCGCTGTTCAGCTCGAAAAACCCGGCCAGCCCGGCTTACGGTCAATACACCGATGCCAGCGGCAAAGGCTACGGCGCAGCAACGCCAGGCCGTACCATGACCGTCCCTAAAACGGCAATGGCACCAAAACCGGCGACCACCAGCACCATAACCCGTGGCGGGTTCGGTGAATCTGTCGCGAAACAAACCACCATGCAACGTAGCGCGACGGGTTCCTCTACCCGCTCAATGGGTGGTTGATCATGGAACGAGTCAGTATCACCGAGCGCCCGGACTGGCGTGAAAAAGCCACCGAATACGGTTTTAACTTCCACACCATGTACGGCGAACCGTACTGGTGTGAAGATGCTTACTACAAGCTCACGATTGCTCAGGTTGAGAAACTGGAAGAGGTAACGGCAGAACTGCACCAGATGTGCCTGAAGGTGGTGGAAAAAGTCATCGACAGCGACGCACTGATGGCGAAGTTCCGCATTCCAAAACACACCTGGAGCTTTGTGCGCCAGTCGTGGAAAACCAGCCAGCCATCGCTTTACTCGCGTCTGGATCTGGCGTGGGACGGCGTGGGTGAACCTAAGCTCTTAGAAAACAACGCCGATACGCCAACCTCGTTGTACGAAGCGGCGTTCTTCCAGTGGATCTGGCTGGAAGACCAGGTCAATGCCGGGAACCTGCCGGAAGGCAGCGACCAGTTCAACAGCCTGCAGGAAAAGCTGATTGAGCGTTTCGCTGAGCTGCGTGAACAGCACGGTTTTAACCTGCTGCATCTTGCCTGCTGCCGCGACACGGAAGAAGACCGTGGAACGGTTCAGTATTTGCAGGACTGCGCAGCCGAAGCGGAAGTGGCGACCGAGTTCCTTTATATCGAAGATATCGGTCTGGGTGAGAAAGGCCAGTTCACCGATCTGCAGGATCAGGTGATCAGCAACCTGTTCAAACTCTACCCGTGGGAATACATGCTGCGCGAAATGTTCTCCACCAAGCTGGAAGATGCGGGCGTGCGCTGGCTGGAACCTGCCTGGAAGAGCATTATCTCCAACAAAGCTCTGCTGCCGATGCTGTGGGAGATGTTCCCGAACCACCCGAATCTGCTGCCTGCATACTTTGCGGAAGACGACCATCCGCAAATGGAGAAATACGTTATTAAGCCGATTTTCTCCCGTGAAGGGGCGAACGTGTCGATTATCGAAAACGGCAAAACGCTGGAAGCGGCCGAAGGGCCTTACGGCGAAGAAGGGATGATCGTCCAGGAATTTTATCAACTGCCGAAGTTTGGCGACAGCTACACGCTGATTGGTAGCTGGCTTATCAACGATCAACCCGCCGGGATTGGTATTCGTGAAGACAGAGCGCTGATCACCCAGGATCTGTCACGATTCTATCCACATATTTTCGTAGAGTAGAGTGCAGCCCGATGCTCTCACCCCGCCCCTCTTCCACAGGAAGAGGGAGCAAGCACGACAAACGGTAACCTCTGGTTGCCGTTTTGCTTTGATTACCCTATCTGCACCGACAGCATACTCAAACTGCCCATTTCAATGCCATCAACCGGAAGGGTAATCGGTTCCTGGCCGTCCCACGCGCCTAAGACATACAGCAGAGGCAGGAAGTGATCCGGCGTTGGGTTGGAGAGCGACCCCCCTTCACTTTCCATGTAGTTCACCAGCGGGTGCTGTTCAACCGGGCCTTGCCAGGTCAGATTGGCTTTTACATAGTCGTTAAAGGATGTCGCCCACGGGTACGGTGTGTTTTCGCCGTGCCAGCGTGCCGTGCGCAGGTTATGCACCACGTTACCGCTTGCGACCAGCATAATACCTTCATCACGAAGGCTGGCCAGTTTACGCCCCATCTCCATGTGCCAGGCTGCCGGTTTGGTGCTGTCGATGCTCAGCTGCACCATCGGGATATCAGCATCCGGGTACATTTTAATCAGCACACCCCACGAGCCGTGGTCAAAACCCCACGCTTCTTTATCCAGTGTGACCGGAACAGGTGCCAGCAGATCCACCAGCTGTTGCGCCAGCTCCGGAGAGCCAGGAGCAGGGTAATGCGTGTCGTACAGTGCCTGCGGGAAACCACCGAAATCATGAATGGTTTTCGGGGCTTCCATCGCGGTGACGCCAGTACCACGCGTGAACCAGTGTGCAGAAACCACCACAATCGCTTTCGGGCGCGGCAACGTCTCACCCAGATGACGCCAGGCGCGGGTATAAACGTTATCTTCCAGAACGTTCATTGGGCTGCCGTGGCCTAAAAACAGTGCAGGCATACGTGAAGAAGTCATGGCGATATCCTTACAGAAGGTGTCAATTTAATGGTGCTACATTACGCGTAATCTGGCGAGGATGAACGCAGATAACCGTGATGATCATCATCAGGAAATTTGAATGTAAGGAATGTGTAAAGCATAACAACCTCACTCGCTTTGGCCGCAATGAATCATTAATATAAATGAGAATTATTATCATAAGGAAAAATGCATGTCAGTCCCCTTGATCCTGACCCTATTTGCAGGTGCCGCGACCTTCCTTGGTGCATTCCTCGGTGTACTCGGCCAGAAGCCGTCTAACCGTGTGCTGGCTTTCTCGCTCGGCTTTGCCGCCGGGATCATGCTGCTTATCTCTTTGATGGAAATGCTGCCTGCCGCATTGGGCACAGAAGGGATGTCGCCTGTTCTGGGTTACGGCATGTTTGTGTTTGGACTGCTGGGCTACTTTGCTCTCGACCGAATGCTGCCCCACGCACACCCACAGGATTTGATGCAGAAAAACATCACGCCGTTACCGGGCAGTATTAAGCGAACCGCTATTCTGCTGACGCTTGGCATCAGCCTGCATAATTTCCCGGAGGGCGTTGCCACCTACGTGACCGCCAGTAATAACCTTGAGCTGGGTTTTGGTATCGCGCTGGCAGTAGCCTTACACAATATTCCTGAAGGACTGGCCGTTGCCGGACCGGTATATGCAGCCACAGGGTCGAAACGCACTGCCGTATTCTGGGCGGGGATCTCAGGACTGGCCGAAATTCTTGGTGGTGTCCTGGCCTGGCTGATCCTCGGTAGTCTGGTTTCGCCTGTCGTGATGGCCGCTATTATGGCCGCGGTGGCAGGTATCATGGTCGCACTGTCCGTGGATGAGTTAATGCCGCTGGCAAAAGAGATCGATCCGAATAACAACCCGAGCTACGGCGTTCTGTGCGGGATGTCGGTGATGGGGTTGAGTCTGGTATTGCTACAGGCAGCGGGCATCGGATAAAAGAACGCCGGGATATCCCGGCGTTTTACTGTCAGCTGGCTTTGCGCTCGTGCGCCTGGCGGTACTCCACCAGATCTTCAATTGTCACCACCGGCATATTGTGCAGGCGGGCAAAAGTGATGCACTCTGGCGCACGTGCCATCGTACCGTCATCGTTGGTCAGCTCACACAGCACACCTGCTGGTTTGAAGCCTGCCAGCGTGACCAGGTCGATGGTCGCTTCGGTGTGGCCGCCGCGAGTCAGTACACCACCCGCTTGCGCGCGCAGCGGGAAGACATGGCCAGGGCGGTGCAGGTCGGATGGTTTCGCACCATCGGCAATCGCTGCACGCACGGTGGTCAGACGGTCAGCCGCAGACACACCGGTCGTCACGCCATGCGCAGCTTCGATGGTCACGGTAAAACCTGTACCAAAGGCGCTGGTGTTGTTTTCAACCATCATTGGCAGGTCGAGCTGCTTGCGACGGTCTTCGTTAATACACAGGCATACGATGCCGCTGCCATGACGAATGGTCAGCGCCATCTGCTCAACGGTCATGTTTTCGGCGGCGAAAATCATGTCGCCTTCGTTTTCACGGTTTTCATCGTCAAGCACCATTACACCGCGGCCTTCGCGCAGTGCATCCAGTGCATGTTCAATACGTTGAGTTGACGTGCCAAAAGAGGAAAGTAGCGTCTGATTCATGGTAAAAAAAACCTCATTAAATTTATGGTTACCAGAATCAGGGCAGTCTTAGGAGCGCCGTATAAGCGGCAAAAAAATAACGTGAGCGGGCCCATGCCCGACTGGATCGTTACTCTCTCCCATCCGGACTCTAACCGTCGGCCCCGGAATTACACCGGATCTGCTGACCTTTGAGTTTTCACCCAAAGCGCTCGCGGGCTTTCAGCAAGACGCTGATTTACCGCCGGTGGGGAATTTCGCCCCGCCCTGAGAATAAGCGAGATAACTATAACGCTATTGATTACCCTGGGCAATGCATAAGCATCAAACAATTTTGTTTAACCCACGCCATGACGCGCTACAATGGGCACTAACACCTTTTGATCAAGGGAAGCCACAATGATTGACCCAAAAAAAATTGAGCAAATTGCGCGTCAGGTTCATGAATCCATGCCGAAAGGCATTCGTGAATTTGGTGATGACGTTGAGAAGAAAATCCGCCAGACGCTGCAGGCACAGCTGGTTCGCCTTGATTTAGTCAGCCGTGAAGAATTTGATGTGCAAACGCAGGTTCTGCTGCGCACCCGCGAAAAACTGGCGCTGCTGGAACAGCGTCTGACCGAGCTGGAAAACCGCAATGCACCGGAAGACGTGAAACCGGCACCAGCGATCCCGCCGGTGGATGACCAGGAGTAAGGTAAATGCAAAACGGTAACCGAGGTTGCCGTTTTTAGTGTTTGCTCCCTCTCCCACTGGGAGAGGGTTGGGGTGAGGGCATCAGCCCGCACAGATTACTGACTGTCTTTCTGGATCTTCTTAATGATGTTGGTGGTAGAACACCCGTCCTCAAAGTTGAGCACCATCACTTCACCGCCGTTAGCCCAGACCTCTTCGCTACCGGCAATTTGCTCTGGTTTGTAATCGCCACCTTTCACCAGCAGGTCTGGCAAGATACCGGCTATCAAACGCTGTGGAGTATCTTCTTCAAACGACACGACCCAGTCCACGGCTTCCAGCGCACCGAGCACAATCATACGCTGCTCCAGCGGGTTCACCGGGCGCGTTTCGCCTTTCAGGCGTTTCGTTGACGCATCGCTGTTCACCGCCACAATCAGGCGATCGCCCAGCTTGCGCGCATTCGCCAGATAAGAGACGTGGCCCGCGTGCAAAATGTCGAACACACCGTTGGTCATCACCACTTTCTCACCACGCTTGCGCGCAGCAGCAACGGCCGCTTTCAGCTCGTCTTCGCTCATCACGCCAAACCCGGTATCCGCACGACCGCGCACCGCGTTTTCCAGCTCGATAGGCGAAACGGTTGAAGTACCAAGTTTACCGACCACCACACCTGCAGCGGCGTTGGCGAAGTAACACGCTTCTTCAAGAGAGTTGCCTGCCGCCAGCGTTGCCGCCAGCACGCCAATCACCGTATCACCGGCACCGGTCACGTCGTAGACTTCCTGCGCCTGGGTTGGCATATGCAGTGGGGCTTTGCCCGGCTGCAACAGCGTCATCCCCTGCTCGGAACGGGTCACCAGCAGTGCAGAAAGTTCGAAATCAGCGATGATTTTCATGCCGCGTTCAACCAGCTCTTGCTCGGTTTTACACTTACCCGCCACCGCTTCAAACTCAGAGAGGTTTGGCGTCAGCAGCGTTGCACCACGATAGCGCTCAAAGTCCGTGCCTTTCGGGTCGATCAGCACCGGTACATTGGCTTTACGCGCCAGCTGGATCATCGTCTGCACGCTCGCCAGCGCGCCTTTGGCATAGTCGGACAGCACCAGCGCACCGATACCGCCCAGAGCCTGATTGATACGCTCGTGCAGCGGCTCAGGATCAACGCCTTCAAACCCTTCTTCAAAGTCGAGGCGGATCAGTTGCTGGTTACGCGACAGCACGCGCAGCTTGGTGATCGTCGGGTGTGTCGGAACAGAAACGAAGTCGCACTTCACGTTCACGTCCGCCAGCGACTTGCTCAGCGCACGCGCCGCATCATCGATGCCGGTCAGGCCCACCAGACGCGAATGTGCGCCCAGAGAGGCAATGTTCATCGCCACGTTTGCCGCGCCGCCAGGACGCTCTTCAATGGTGTCGACCTTAACCACCGGTACCGGTGCTTCCGGGGAGATGCGGCTGGTCGGCCCATACCAGTAGCGATCCAGCATCACATCACCGACAACCATAACTCCAGCACGTTCAAACTCTGGCAGTGTTACTTTCATTCCTGACTCCAGAAAGATTCACAATTTGCGCGCGATAATATCACACTTGTTTTGTTACGCACGGTTCCACCAGCCACTTCTGCCAGCTTGTCGTCACCTGAGCGCGCTCATCGGCAAAGCAGTCAAGCGCCACATGGCCCGGCTGTTCCTGTAAGGCCAGATGATGCAACTCATCACGCAGCGTGGTGTAGGCGCGCGTTAAGGACTGCGCTTCCTGCTCATCCATAATGTCGTTTTGTGCGAGCAGCTCCAGAATGCGCACGTTATCAGACCAGCGAATGAGCTTCGGCTTCTCGTGTGCATGACGCAGCACCAGATACTGGGTGATGAACTCAATATCCGTAATACCACCCTCATCGGCTTTAATATCAAAGCGATCGCGATGCTTATTCCCCAAATGCGCACGCATCTTCTCACGCATCTCACGCACTTCGGTTTGCAGCGTACTGCCGTCACGTACGATGGTCATCACGTCCCGGCGGATCGCATCAAACTGGGTTTTCAGCAGCGGGTCGCCATACACCACGCGGGCGCGCACCAGCGCCTGATGCTCCCACGTCCAGGCCTCATTTTTCTGGTAATCCGCAAACGAGTCCGTTGAAGTAACCAACATTCCTGCCGCGCCGGACGGACGCAAACGCGCATCCACTTCGTACAAAATGCCCGATGACGTGCGGGTGCTGAACAGGTGCATAATGCGCTGGGCCAGACGCAGGTAGAACTGACGCCCGTCTATTTCACGTTCGCCATCGGTCATCACGTCCACCGGGCAATCGTGCAGGAAAATAAGGTCAAGATCAGAGCTATACCCCAGCTCCCAGCCGCCGAGCTTGCCGTAACCGACAACCGCAAAGCCACGGCCTTCGCGATCGGCCAGGTGTTTCGGCTGGCCGTAACGCGCCACCATCTGCACCCACGCCTGATGCACCACCGCGTCGATGATCGCTTCGGCAAGCCATGTTAAGTGATCGCTCACTTTCATCACCGGCAACGTACCAGCGATATCTGCCGCCGCCACGCGCAGCATTTGCGCCTGTTTAAACTGACGCAGCGCTTCCAGCTGTTGTTCTTCGTCCTCTTCCGGCACGCGCAGCAGATACTGACGCAATTCGTCACGGTAGGCATCCGTCGCCGTCGGCTGATAAAGCGTATTCGGATCAAGCAGTTCGTCCAGCAGCAGCGGATAACGCGCCAGCTTGTTGGCGACCATCGGCGAGGCGGCGCAGAGAGTAATCAGGTGCTTCAGTGCGCCGGGAAACTCGCTCAGTAGCTCAAGATAGGTCGTACGCGTGATGATGCCGCTCAACAGCGGCATCATGCGCGACAGCGGTACCGGCGCATCCGCCCGCGAGCAGACCTCGCTCAGCAGATACGGCATCAGGTGATCCAGCACCTGGCGGCCACGCGGGCCAATGGCGCGCTTGTTCAGTTCGAGACGGAAATCGGCGATCAGCGACAACACCCGGTGGCGGTCGTCATCGCTCAGGTGCGCCAGCACTGGCGTGGTGTCATCTTCCTGAAGTGCGTCCTGCCACAGCTCGCGCCAGTGTTCAGACAGCGTATCATCCTGCGATTCACTTTCGTCGTCGCCAATCAGCTCGTTAAAGATACGGCGCACGCCCGCCATGTGGGCATCCAGCCGTTCGGTCAATGCCGTCCAGTCACCCACACGCATCCCCCAGGCCAGACGCGCCCGATTCAGGTCATCGCCCGGCAGAGTCTGGGTTTGTTCATCGTTGATGCTTTGCAGCAGGTTTTCCAGACGACGCAGGAAGAGATAAGCCTCGCGCAGGGTTTGCGCGTCGCCTGCCGGTAGCAGGTGCAGTTGCTCAATGGCAGAGAGCGTCGGGAGCAAGGAACGGGACTGCAAAGACGGTTCACGTCCTCCACGGATCAGCTGGAAGACCTGCACGATAAATTCAATTTCACGGATGCCGCCCGCACCAAGCTTGATGTTATCTTTCAGACCACGACGGCGCACCTCACGGGCAATCATCCCCTTCATGTTACGCAGGGACTGGATCACACTGAAATCGATGTAGCGACGGAACACGAACGGACGCAGCATGGCGCGCAGCTCGTTGGCGTAAGCATCGTCACCGTCACCCATGATCCGCGCTTTGACCATCGCATAGCGCTCCCAGTCGCGTCCCTGCTCCTGGTAATAATCTTCCAGCGCGGCAAAGCTCAGCACCAGCGGGCCGCTATCGCCAAACGGACGTAAACGCATGTCCACACGATAGACAAAACCGTCCTGTGTCGGCTGATCCAGCGCCTTAATAAGACGCTGGCCGAGACGGGTAAAGAACTGGGCATTGTCCAGTTCACGACGACCACCACGCGTGGAGCCGTTCTCCGGCCAGGCAAAAATCAGGTCGATATCAGAGGAGAAATTCAGCTCGCAGCCGCCCAGCTTGCCCATCCCCAGGATCAACAGCGGCTGAGGAACCCCCTCTTCGTTGCACGGCGTCCCCCACTCTTTACAACAGGCCGCGTAAAGCCAGTCCCGCGCGGCGACGATCAACGTCTGCGCCAGCTCGCTCAACTGCAGAAGCGTGCTTTCTTCGCTGACCCGCTCCAGCGCCTGAGCCCAGGCAATACGCACCATCACCCGACGACGGAACTGGCGCAAAACGCGCATCAGCGCAGCTTCCTCCGCCACATCTGCAAGCGCGGTTTGCAACCAGCTGGCATAATGCCGCCACTCTTCCGCCTGCGGCGGTGAGTTCTCAAGCTCCGCCAGCCAGTCAGGGTTGGCGGTGAGACTTTCCTGCACAAAATCACTAAAAGTGAGCATGCTTCTGGCCTGCTCGCTTAACGATGACGCCGGTAATGACTCAGGCAGACGTTCGCAAACGGTCTGCCACTGCTGCTGTAACTGCGAAGAAAGCGGCATTATAGGGGTTCCTTGCCAGAGTTAACGTTTTCCGCTGTGCAGCCAGAACGGCTCCTGCGAAATAGCCACGTTGCGGAAATGCTCAATCTCAATATGCTGACGGGTTTCGATGGCATGTTTCAGCCCCTGCCAGTTTTCCAGCCAGGCCTGCGTTTTTGCTCTGTCATAAGCCCCGGAAAGCAGCAACATGCTGTCGATATTACGCGCCAGACGGGGAAGCTGATCGCCATACTGGTCGCCCAGTGGATACGCAAAAGTGGTCTTCAACTCGGCGGCATGGCGTGAAAGATGGGTATCCGCAAAACGTTTGAAGTTTTCCGCAATTTTGGTCTGCGCTTTTGCATCCAGGAAACTGCGCCAGCCGCGCGTCACCAGAAACTCAGTCAGCGACAGTTTTGCCGCAGCGGTTTGCGGGCTGTAGATAGCCGTTTGCGCCGACACGTCAGAAAGCATCAACGTCTCGGTTTGCGTCAGCAGATCACGTAAGTGAGCGCTCGCTTTACGCGGGACAATGCCGCCGAAAAGCGCCAGGGTATGACGCACCAGCCCGATAGCCGCCAGCACGTGAGACTTTGCATTTTTCACATTTCGCGCCCACAGTTCTTCATGGTATTGCCACTGAGTGAGCGCCAGCTCCAGCGCCGCTTCCATACCCTGTTCAACACTGGCTTTCGGAGCGACGTGTAAAATGGTCGTCTCTTTCAGTAAACGTGGCGCATCTCCGGCCGCCAGGTGGTAGCCACGCGCGGCTTTGCTCAGGCTACCCTGACGCAAACCGGACTGGTTCACCAGCTTGTGTGCCAGCTTCAGCACGTCGTTCACATCACCGTCCACCAGCTCAAGCTCCAGCTCGCAAAGGGGTTCCTGGTATTCACCTGCCTTCACGTCACCCAGATCCAGGGCAATCTCAATGCGACTTTTGCCTTCATTGACCAGCCATTTCTCGCGCCAGAAATCGGTGCTGAACAGCGGCTGCACCTGCCCGGATAACGCTTCCGGCAGTTGGCCCTCAGGCCAAACTTCTGCCGGGAAACGGTCCAGTTCAAGTTCTGGCTTACTGATGTCGATATTGTATTCCGGGCGCTGATGTAAACCGCCCACCACGCGACCGGCAATTTTCATCGTCATCTCGTAGCGCCCGTTCGCGCCACGGATGCGCAGCCCCATATCATGACGGCGCAGCCAGTTGTCTGGTGTTTCATAATAGATGTTCAGCAGTTGTACCGGTTCATGGTGCTCGCCGGAAAGCGTGTGCAAATGTTGACGAAGCGCGTCAACGCTGTCTTTTTCGACGATAAACTTTAATTCGATTTCTTGAGCCATAGCCTTGTACTTATGCAGGCGTCACAGACGCGTCAATGAGGGCGAACTTCCTCGCCATTTGTTTGTCAGTACATAGTATTTTGCGCCAAATTGCCACGCAATGAGCAATTTGACGGGCGTAAATGTTTGACACCGTGACACAGATGATTCTGATTGCTGACGAATGCTTTGCGTAGAGACACTGTTGCCACTACTATCGTTCCACTATTCATGAAAATAACGACTAATGATGCTTAAATTACGCCTGATTGGACTTACTTTACTCGCTTTTAGCGCCGCAACTGCGGTACACGCTGAAGAGAAACGTTACGTTTCTGATGAACTGAACACCTGGGTACGCAGCGGCCCTGGAGATAATTATCGCCTCGTGGGTACGGTTAATGCCGGCGAGGAAGTGGTGCTATTACAGACCAATGCGGACACCAATTACGGGCAGGTTCGCGACAGCAGTGGTCGTACGTCCTGGATCCCACTGAAAGAGCTGAGCAATGTGCCAAGCCTGCGTACCCGCGTGCCGGATTTGGAAAATCAGGTGAAAACCCTGACCGACAAGCTCAATAACATTGACGGCACCTGGAACCAGCGCACCGCAGAAATGCAGCAAAAAGTGTCACAGAGCGACAGCGTGATTAGCAACCTGAAAGACGAAAACCAGAAACTGAAGAACGAGCTGATCGTCGCGCAGAAGAAAGTGAATGCTGCCAACCTGCAGCTCGATGACAAACAGCGCACCATCATCATGCAGTGGTTTATGTATGGCGGCGGCGTGCTGGGCGTCGGCCTGGTGCTGGGCCTGGTTCTGCCACACCTGATCCCAAGCCGTAAGCGTAAAGACCGCTGGATGAACTAATTCGTCTTCTTTGCCAGACTTACGTATTATCCTGGAAAAGAGAAAACAGGAGTGTCGGGCGTGAAGAGTTATCTGGTCGGTGGTGCGGTACGTGATGCGTTGTTAGGTCTGCCGGTCAAAGATAAGGACTGGGTTGTGGTTGGAGCCACGCCCGCAGAGATGCTCGACGCGGGTTACCAGCAGGTAGGTCGCGATTTTCCCGTGTTTCTGCACCCGCAAAGCCGTGAAGAGTACGCCCTGGCGCGTACCGAACGGAAATCCGGCTCAGGCTATACCGGCTTCACCTGTTATGCCGCACCGGACGTCACGCTGGAGCAAGATCTCCTGCGCCGCGATCTCACCATTAACGCGCTGGCGCAGGACAATCAGGGCCATATTATCGACGCTTATGGCGGCCAGGACGATTTGCGTAACCGCATTTTACGTCACGTCTCCCCGGCGTTTTCTGAAGATCCGCTACGCGTGCTGCGCGTGGCGCGTTTTGCTGCACGCTATGCCCATCTGAGCTTCCGCATCGCCGATGAAACAATGGCGCTAATGACTGCGATGACCAATGCGGGCGAGCTGGAACACCTGACGCCAGAACGCGTCTGGAAAGAGACGGAAAATGCCCTGACCACCCGCAACCCGCAGGTCTTTTTCCAGGTGCTTCGCGACTGTGGCGCACTGAAGGTTCTTTTCCCGGAAATCGATAATCTGTTTGGCGTCCCGGCTCCGGCAAAGTGGCACCCGGAAATTGATACTGGCGTTCATACCCTGATGACGTTGAGTATGGCCGCGATGCTCAGCCCGGAGGTTGATGTTCGTTTTGCCACCCTGTGCCACGATCTCGGCAAAGGGTTAACGCCAAAAGCATTCTGGCCGCGCCATCACGGTCACGGCCCGGCTGGCGTGAAGCTGGTAGAAGGTCTTTGCCAGCGTCTGCGCGTACCTAACGAGATCCGCGACCTGGCAAAACTGGTGGCAGAATTCCATGACCTGATCCACACCTTCCCGATCCTGAAACCGGCCACCATCGTGAAATTGTTCGACAACATCGACGCCTGGCGTAAACCGCAGCGCGTGGAGCAGATCGCGCTCACCAGCGAGGCTGACGTTCGTGGGCGAACCGGGTTTGAAGCCTGTGATTATCCGCAAGGTCGTTTGCTGCGCGAGGCGTGGAACGTCGCCAAAGCGGTGCCAACCAAAGACGTCGTGGAAGCCGGGTTCAAAGGGCCGGAGATTCGGGAAGAGCTGACAAAACGGCGGATTCAGGCAGTAGCGGACTGGAAAGAACAGCGTTGCCCTCAGCCAAAAGACTGAGGGCAACCGGTCAGAAGAAGACCACGTAAACGGCAGCCGCCACGATAAAGCGATAGATCGCAAACGGAATAAACGAGATACGCTTGATCAACTGCAGGAAGGTTTTAATGGCAATCAGCGCCACAATAAACGCGGTGATGAAGCCCACGGCGAACATCGGAATATCACCCGTCGTCAGGAAGCCAATGCTTTTATAGACGTCGAGTGCGGTTGCGCCCATCATCATCGGCACGGCCAGCAGGAAGGAAAACTCCGACGCGGCATAGCGGCTCACGCCCATCAACATCCCGCCAGAAATCGTAGCTCCTGAGCGCGAGAAGCCCGGCCACAGGGCCAGACACTGGAAGCAACCAATGATGAATGCCTGACGGTAGGTCATATCGTCCAGGCCTTCTGCGCGAGGGACTTTAGGTTTCAGCACTTCTGCCGCAATCAGCAGGAAGCCGCCGACAACCAGCGCATACATCACGTTAATCGGGTTAAACAGCGATTTGATGGTGTCGTGGAAAACCAGCCCCAGCACCACCGCCGGGATCATCCCCAGCAGGATATGGATCAGCGACAAGCGACCTTTACCCAAACCTTCATGCTCTGGCGGACGACCAAAGTGGATACCAATCAGGCCAAACAGACGACGCCAGAACATCACAACCACGGCCAGAATAGACCCCAACTGAATAACGACTTCAAACGTCTTTGCCGTATCACCTTCAAAGCCCAGAAGATGGCCAACGATAATCATATGGCCCGTGCTGGAGACAGGTAAAAACTCCGTCAATCCTTCGACCACACCCAGTATTGCCGCCACCAGCAGCGAGTGTATATCGCTCATCTATAAACCCCTAAAAAGATATAAAAAAAACGGTGTACCACTAAGGCAACCGTGAAAGATACAAGCCTTAAGACCAATATAGCCGAAAATGGTTTAGCTATTATGACGTTGGATATTCCCTTTCAGATTTTTGCCACGCTCAATGATAACGCCGACGTTAGTCGCACGCGCCACGGCCCCCGGTTTGCTCAGCTTGATACGCACCCACGGTGAGTTGAACCGGCTCAGCAGCAGCTCTGCCACCTCCTCAGCCACGCGCTCCACCAGGGCAAAACGCTGTCCTTCAACGTGGTTAACCACCGTTTCGCTGATATCGGCATAGCTCAGACAATCATTCACGTCATCGCTTTTCGCTGACGTGCGGTTATCCCAGCCCATTTCGATATCGAACACGAGCTTCTGTTCAATGGTCTGTTCCCAGTCGTAAACACCAATAGTGGTGATTACCGAAAGTTGCTCTATAAATACTATATCCATCACGACCTGCCTGCTTTTTGGCTAAACCGGATACCACTTCCGGCGAATTATGCGTATTATCCACAGATGCTGAAAATACAGATACATTTTCAAAACGGAACAGCGTTATGAGTGCAATCGCGCCTGGAATGATCTTCCTCGCTTACCTTTGCGGCTCAATCTCCAGCGCCATTCTGGTCTGCCGTATCGCCGGGTTACCTGATCCACGCGAAAACGGTTCCGGGAACCCCGGAGCGACCAATGTACTACGAATTGGCGGCAAGGGAGCAGCCGTAGCGGTTTTGGTTTTTGATGTACTGAAAGGGATGCTACCCGTCTGGGGCGCATATGCGCTGGGCGTCACGCCGTTCTGGCTGGGGCTGATTGCTATCGCCGCCTGTGTTGGCCATATCTGGCCCGTATTCTTCGGCTTTAAAGGCGGCAAAGGCGTCGCCACCGCATTTGGTGCCATTGCACCTATCGGCTGGGATCTCACCGGCGTTATGGCAGGCACCTGGCTGTTAACCATTTTACTGAGCGGCTATTCTTCGCTGGGCGCGATTGTCAGCGCGCTGATTGCGCCGTTTTACGTCTGGTGGTTCAAACCCCAGTTTACCTTCCCGGTGTCGATGCTCTCCTGCCTGATCCTGCTGCGTCACCACGATAATATTCAGCGCCTGTGGCGTCGTCAGGAAACCAAAATCTGGACGAAGCTCAAGAGAAAGAAAAAAGAGCCTGAATAACCACACGCCCTCACAATGCCCGGCTGCGCTGACCTTGCGCGGGCCGGTCTTTCCCTCGCATTTTATCCATAAGCGACTCATATGACAGCCTTCATTTCTGCCAGGGCATACTGAAACGTAACCCGTACGCGCGCAGATGGATGCAGCATGTTAGCAACTCAGGTCACTGATAACTCTTACAAAGGCTGGCAGGCATCGCTTACCCTGCAATTTTGTCATACCCCTGAGAAAACCCTCCTGCACTCCGCTCACCACGTCGGGCCTCTTACCGTCCAGCGTCCGTTTTATCCCGAAGGTGATACCTGCCATCTTTATCTCCTGCACCCACCCGGCGGGATTGTCGGCGGTGATACGCTGGATATCTCCGTTCACCTGGAAGCCAAAAGCCATACGCTTATCACCATGCCCGGTGCCAGTAAGTTTTACCGCAGCAATGGCCCACAGGCATGTCTGAACCAGCACTTTTACCTCGGCAAAGAGGCAACGCTGGAGTGGCTGCCGCAGGACACTATTCTCTTTCCCGGCGCGAACGCAGCCTTACGCTCCGTTTTTCACCTGGAGGCGTCCAGCACGCTGTTGGCCTGGGAATTGTACTGTCTGGGTCGCCCGGTGATTAACGAAACCTTCAGCCACGGTACGCTCGAAAGCCGCCTTGAGGTGTGGGTCGACGGTGAGCCGCGCTTAATTGAACGTCAACATCTCAGCGACGGCAATCTCGCCCCCGTTGCCGGGCAGCCGTGGGTGGGCACACTGTTGTTCTATCCCGCCACGGAAAATCACCTTGAGGTGGTACGCGAACGGCTTGCGCCGCTGCATACCTTTGCCGGCGCGACACTCACCGAAGGTCTGCTGTCGGTGCGGTTTCTCTCCCACGATAACCTGATTTGTCAGCGGGTGATGCGCGATATCTGGCAGTCGCTTCGCCCGCTCTTAACCCCCAAAACCGCCTGTTCGCCCCGTATCTGGCAGACATAAGAGAAACGTTATGGAACTGACCCCCAGAGAAAAAGACAAGCTGTTGTTATTTACCGCTGCGCTGGTTGCCGAA
This sequence comes from Enterobacter sp. LM3, assembly GCF_046622475.1. Lineage (NCBI taxonomy): Bacteria > Pseudomonadati > Pseudomonadota > Gammaproteobacteria > Enterobacterales > Enterobacteriaceae > Enterobacter > Enterobacter sp. LM3. The sequence goes on from NZ_JBJURN010000003.1 coordinate 384,327, forward strand.
CGCCGCCTTGCGCGCGGGGTAAAGCTCAATTACCCGGAATCCGTCGCGCTGATCAGCGCCTTTATTATGGAAGGCGCACGCGATGGTGAAACCGTCGCCTCGTTAATGGAAGCGGGTCGCCACGTCCTGACGCGCACACAGGTGATGGAGGGCGTACCGGAGATGATCCCCGACATTCAGGTGGAAGCCACCTTCCCGGACGGATCAAAGCTCGTCACCGTTCACAACCCGATCGTATAAGGAGCTGACGATGATCCCTGGTGAATACCAGATCCAGCCCGGAAATATTGCGCTTAATGTCGGACGGGAAACCCGGAGCGCGATCGTCGAAAACCACGGTGACAGGCCGATCCAGGTGGGATCGCACTACCACTTTTATGAGGTCAATCCGGCGCTGAAATTCGACAGAGAAGCCACCAAAGGCTACCGGCTGAACATCCCGGCGGGGACTGCCGTACGTTTCGAGCCCGGCCAGAAGCGCGAGGTCACACTGGTTCGGGTTGCGGGTGCGCAATGCATTTTCGGTTTTCGCGCTGAAGTCATGGGGGAGGTGAAAAATGGCTGATATTTCACGCCAGGCCTACGCCGACATGTTCGGCCCAACCACCGGGGATAAAGTGCGCCTGGCCGACAGTGAACTGTGGATCGAAGTCGAAAACGATCTCACGGTCTACGGCGAAGAGGTCAAATTCGGCGGTGGGAAAGTGATCCGTGACGGTATGGGCCAGGGGCAGATGACAGCTGATGACTGTGTGGATCTGGTGCTCACCAACGCGCTGATTGTCGATCACTGGGGGATCGTAAAAGCCGATATCGGCGTGAAGAACGGCAGGATCTTCGCCGTCGGCAAAGCCGGTAACCCGGACATTCAGCCCGGCGTGACGATCCCGATTGGTGCCGCGACGGAGGTGATCGCCGCCGAAGGGAAGATCGTTACCGCGGGCGGGATCGACACCCACATCCACTGGATCTGCCCGCAGCAGGCGGAAGAGGCGCTCGTCTCCGGCGTCACCACCATGATCGGCGGCGGTACCGGGCCTGCGGCAGGCACTCACGCCACCACCTGCACGCCGGGGCCGTGGTATATCGCCCGCATGCTGCAGGCCGCCGACACGCTGCCGGTGAATATCGGTTTGCTCGGCAAAGGTAACGGCTCAAACCCTGATGCCCTGCGCGAGCAAATTACAGCTGGCGCAATCGGGCTGAAGATCCACGAGGACTGGGGCGCAACGCCTGCGGCGATCAACTGTTCGCTGGAGGTGGCGGAAGAGATGGATATTCAGGTGGCGCTGCACAGCGACACGCTGAACGAGTCCGGTTTTGTTGAAGACACGCTGGCGGCCATTGGCGGGCGCACCATCCACACGTTCCACACTGAAGGGGCGGGTGGCGGACATGCGCCGGACATCATCACCGCCTGTGCGCATCCCAATATTCTGCCCTCCTCCACCAACCCGACGCTGCCCTACACGGTGAACACCATCGACGAGCATCTCGACATGCTGATGGTTTGCCACCACCTCGACCCGGATATCGCCGAAGACGTGGCTTTTGCCGAATCCCGTATTCGTCGGGAAACCATCGCCGCCGAAGATGTACTGCACGATATTGGCGCGTTCTCGCTCACCTCGTCCGACTCCCAGGCAATGGGACGCGTAGGCGAAGTGATAATCCGCACCTGGCAGGTGGCACACCGCATGAAAGTCCAGCGTGGCGCGCTGCCGGAAGAAACTGGCGATAACGATAACTTCCGCGTGAAGCGCTACGTCGCAAAATACACCATCAACCCGGCCCTGACCCACGGTATCGCCCATGAAGTCGGTTCCATTGAAGCCGGAAAACTGGCGGATCTGGTGGTCTGGTCACCCGTATTCTTTGGCGTAAAACCCGCCACCATTGTGAAAGGCGGAATGATCGCCTGTGCGCCGATGGGCGATATCAACGCATCTATCCCCACGCCGCAGCCGGTGCATTACCGCCCGATGTTTGGCGCACTGGGTGCGACACGGCATGCCACCCGCCTGACGTTTGTCTCGCAGGCAGCCGCAACCCATGGCATCCCGCAGCAGCTCAATCTGCAAAGCGCGACCGCAGTGGTGAAAGGCTGCCGGACGGTGAAAAAGGCCGACATGATCCACAACAGTTTGCAGCCCAACATCACCGTTGATTCGCAAACCTATGAGGTCCGTGTCGACGGTGAATTGATTACCAGCGAGCCGGCAGAGATCCTGCCGATGGCCCAGCGCTATTTCCTGTTTTGAGGAGGAACGATGATCTACCTGACCCAACGCCTTGACCACGCCCACCGCATCACCGCCAGCGTCACACTCCCCATTGATGTGCGGGTGAAAAGCCGTGCCCGTGTCGCGCTGAACGATGGCCGCGATGCCGGGCTGATGCTGCCACGCGGTTTGCTGCTGCGCGGCGGAGACCTGCTCACCACCGAAGATGGTAGCGAGGTCATTGAAGTGATCGCCGCACCAGAGTCGGTATCAGTCGTGCAATGCTCAGATCCCTTCCTGCTCGCCCGCGCCTGCTATCACCTGGGTAACCGCCACGTCCCGCTGCAGATCATGCCCGGTGAGTTGCGCTATCACCACGATCACGTCCTCGACGACATGCTGCGTCAGTTCGGGCTGGAGGTCACATACGCCACGCTGCCGTTTGAACCGGAAGCGGGTGCATACACCAGCGATGCCCACAGCCACAGCCATTCGCACGCTCATTCACACTAAGGATCCCATCATGCGCAAATATTTACCTCTGTTATTGCTGGCCTTCTCCCTTCCGGCGCTCGCCCACCCAGGACATGGAGCCGACAGCTTTCAGGCCGGTTTTTTCCACCCGCTGACCGGCCTTGATCACCTGCTGATGCTGACCGGTGCAGGCGTGCTTTCCGCCCTGAGCGGACGCAAGCTGTTACTGCCTTTTACCACCCTCGGCATGATGCTGGCAGGTGCCATTGCGGGCAGCCTTTTCGGCGGTTTTAGCGGCATGGAGATGCTGATTATCGCTTCGCTGGCGGTGTGTGGCGTGATGATGTTTAAAACCGAAAACCGTCTGCTGCTGGTCGTGCCTGCGCTGGCGATGTTCCACGGCTGGGCACACGGCGTGGAGATGTCTGGTCACAACTTCTGGCTCTTCACCACCGGGTTTATGTTTGCCAGCGCCACGGTACTATGCGCCAGTTTCGCCGCAGGGTTACTGCTGCGCCGTCACGACGGTCTGCGTAAAACCTTCGGCGGCGGGCTGATTGTCTCCGCCCTGCTGGTGCTGATGAGCTAATGGAGCACAGCCGCCAGTGGTTACGCCTGATGCAGCTTTCCAGCAGCAGCCTGCCGGTCGGGTCGTTTACCTGGTCGCAGGGGCTGGAGTGGGCTGTTGAAGCGGGTTGGGTAGCCAGTGTCGAGGCATTCAGACACTGGCAAATTCAGCAGATGGAGCAGAGCTTTTTCTGCGTCGATCTGCCGCTGTTTATGCGTCTGTACCGGGCCTGCGAGCAGCAGGATCTGACGGCAGCAAAACGCTGGGCGGCATACCTTCTCGCCTGCCGGGAAACGCGTGAACTGCGCGAAGAAGAACGTAATCGCGGTGCTGCATTTACCCGCCTGGTCAAAAGCTGGGAGCCGGACTATCCGGCAGCGTGGCAGCCGTTGTTTATGCAAAGCCAGCTCTGCGGCATGGCGTGGCTCGGCGTACGCTGGGGCATTGGCGCTCGCGAGCTGGCACTGAGCCTGGGCTATAGCTGGATTGAAAGCGCAGTGATGGCAGGCGTCAAGCTGGTGCCGTTCGGACAACAGGCCGCACAACAGCTGATTATTACCCTGAGCGACCATTTCGCTGAAGGGCTTGATGCGGCGCTGTCACGCAGCGATGACGAGCTGGGCGCAGCCACGCCACTTTCGGCCATCGCCTCTGCGCGACACGAAACACAATATTCACGATTATTCCGTTCCTGAGGAGTCAACATGGCTGATGACAAACATCCCCTGCGCGTTGGCGTGGGTGGCCCGGTGGGGTCGGGCAAAACCGCCCTGCTGGAAGCACTCTGCAAGGCAATGCGCGACACGTACCATCTCGCAGTAGTAACCAATGATATCTACACCAAAGAGGATCAGCGGATCCTGACCGAAGCGGGCGCGCTGGAACCAGAGCGCATCGTGGGTGTGGAGACCGGTGGTTGTCCGCATACCGCCATCCGTGAAGATGCATCGATGAACCTCGCGGCAGTCGAAGCGCTCAGCGAGAAGTTTGGCAATCTGGATCTGATCTTCGTTGAAAGCGGCGGCGACAACCTGAGTGCGACTTTCAGCCCGGAGCTGGCGGATCTGACCATTTACGTGATTGACGTGGCTGAGGGAGAAAAAATCCCACGTAAAGGCGGGCCGGGGATCACCAAATCGGATTTTCTGGTGATCAACAAAACCGACCTCGCGCCGTACGTCGGTGCTTCGCTGGAGGTGATGGAACGCGACACCAACCGCATGCGCGGTGAGCGTCCGTGGACATTTACCAACCTGAAGGCGGGCGATGGTCTGGCGACGATTATTGCGTTTCTGGAAGAAAGAGGAATGCTGCGGGTGTAGTCGTAAATGTCCCTCTCCCCTGTGGGGAGAGGGTTAGAGTGAGGGGGTTACGCCTCCGGCAGCTCCGCCAGTGGCCAGCGCGGACGCACGGACACACTCAGATCGGAGGTTGCACCGGCGTTCAGGCGCACCATCCCGGCGTAGGCGATCATCGCCCCGTTATCGGTACAAAATTCCGGGCGGGCATAGAACACTTCTCCGCGACGCTTCTGCATCATCTCCGCCAGTTTCGCACGCAGCGTGCGGTTAGCACTCACGCCACCGGCCATCACCAGACGCTTAAAGCCCGTCTGATCCAGCGCACGCTTGCACTTGATCATCAGCGTATCCACCACCGCATCTTCAAACGCACGGGCGATATCAGCACGCGTCTGCTCGCTATCGTCGTTATTGCGGATCGTATTCGCCGCGAAGGTTTTCAGGCCAGAGAAGCTAAAATCCAGCCCTGGGCGGTCGGTCATCGGGCGCGGGAAAACAAAGCGCCCTTCCGTGCCCTGCGCGGCCATTTTTGACAGCATCGGGCCACCTGGGTAGTCCAGCCCCAGCAGCTTGGCAGTTTTGTCGAACGCTTCACCGGCTGCGTCGTCGATTGACTCACCCAGCAGTTCATATTTACCAATGCCCGTCACGCTAATCAGCTGGGTATGACCGCCGGAAACCAGCAGCGCCACAAACGGGAACTCAGGCGGATTCTCTTCCAGCATCGGTGCCAGAAGATGCCCTTCCATATGGTGAACCGGAATAGCCGGAACATCCCACGCAAACGCCAGCGAACGACCAACCGTTGCACCAACCAGCAGCGCACCGACCAGGCCCGGGCCCGCGGTATACGCCACCGCATCAATATCATCTGAACACAACCCGGCTTCTTTCAGCGCCGCCTGAATCAGGGGAACCGTTTTACGCACATGGTCACGGGAAGCCAGTTCAGGCACAACGCCACCGTAGTCAGCATGCAATTTCACCTGACTATACAGCTGGTTGGCAATAAGCCCTTTTTCGTCGTCGTAAATGGCGATGCCGGTTTCATCGCAGGACGTTTCAATACCCAGTACACGCATGACTTGTTTTACCTCGTTTCAATACCGCGCAGTGTAGGGCCAATGCGGGTTGATGTAAAACTTTGTTCGCCCCAGGACATCGGCTCGTGTATACTCCTCCTCCTTATAAAAGTCCCATTTCAAAATCGCATCGGTGCTTTACAAAGCAGCAGCATTTGCAGTAAAATTCCGCACCATTTTGAAATAAGCTGGCGCTGATGCCAGCGGCAAACCGAATTTATTAAAGGTGAGAGTTACATGCCGGTAATTAAAGTACGTGAAAACGAGCCGTTCGACGTAGCACTGCGTCGCTTCAAACGTTCATGCGAGAAAGCAGGTGTTCTGGCTGAAGTTCGTCGTCGTGAGTTCTATGAAAAACCAACGACCGAACGTAAGCGCGCTAAAGCTTCTGCAGTGAAACGTCACGCGAAGAAACTGGCTCGCGAAAACGCACGCCGTACTCGTCTGTACTAATCCATTGAGGGCCAGAGCCCTCAGTGAGCAGACAGAGTAATAGTCGTAAGGCCGTGCTTCCGGAAGGAATGCGCGGCTTGTTTTCGTTTATAAATCAGCATTTATACAAAATCATTCACACTGTATCAAGGCGGCAAGTGAGTGAATCCCCGGAGCTTACTTAGGTAAGTGACAGGGATGAGCGAACGTAGCCAACGCAGAGACAGTTTGAAGGATGAAGTGTAATTTTTGGGGCATATGGCCGGAAGAATCCCACGCGTATTTATCAATGATCTGCTTGCCAGAACCGACATCGTCGATCTCATCGACGCGCGGGTAAAGCTAAAAAAGCAGGGCAAGAACTACCATGCGTGCTGTCCGTTCCATAATGAAAAAACCCCCTCTTTCACCGTAAACGGTGAGAAGCAGTTCTACCATTGCTTCGGCTGTGGCGCACACGGTAATGCCGTCGATTTTTTAATGAACTACGACAAGCTCGAGTTTGTTGAAACCGTCGAAGAACTGGCGGCGATGCACAACCTTGAAGTGCCGTATGAAGCAGGCAGTGGGCCAAGCCAGATAGAGCGCCATCAACGGCAAACGCTTTATCAACTGCTGGATGGCCTGAATTCGTTTTACCAACAGTCTCTAAAGCACGCTGCTGCTGAGCCTGCGCGTCAGTATCTGAACAAGCGCGGACTGAGCGACGATGTCATTGCGCGTTTCGCTATTGGTTACGCCCCGCCCGGCTGGGACAACGTGTTAAAGCGTTTTGGCGGCAATAGCGAAGATCGTAAATCGCTGATCGACGCAGGCATGCTGGTCACCAACGACCAGGGACGAAGCTACGACCGCTTCCGTGAACGGGTCATGTTCCCGATCCGCGACAAGCGTGGCCGGGTAATAGGTTTTGGTGGTCGCGTGCTGGGTGATGCCCTGCCGAAGTACCTGAACTCCCCGGAAACCGATATTTTCCATAAAGGCCGCCAGCTTTACGGTCTTTATGAGGCGCAGCAAGATAATGCGGAACCTCCGCGTCTTCTGGTCGTCGAAGGCTATATGGACGTCGTCGCCCTGGCGCAGTACGACATTAACTATGCCGTTGCGTCTTTAGGCACGTCCACTACCGCCGATCATATTCAGTTGCTGTTCAGGGTGACCAACAACGTCATCTGCTGTTACGACGGTGACCGTGCAGGACGTGATGCCGCCTGGCGTGCGCTGGAGACGGCACTCCCTTATATGACCGACGGGCGTCAGTTACGCTTTATGTTCCTGCCCGACGGTGAAGACCCGGATACGCTGGTGCGTAAAGAGGGCAAGGCGGCATTTGAAGCGCGGATGGAGCAGGCACAGCCGCTCTCCACGTTTTTGTTTAACAGCCTGATGCCGCAGGTGGATTTGAGTACCCCTGACGGGCGCGCGCAGCTGAGTACGCTGGCACTGCCGTTAATCAGTCAGGTGCCCGGTGAAACGCTGCGCATCTATCTGCGTCAGGAGTTAGGCAACAAGCTCGGTATCCTCGATGACAGCCAGCTTGAACGTTTAATGCCAAAACAGGCTGAAAACGGCGCGGTTCGCCCCGTACCTCAGCTAAAACGCACAACCATGCGTATACTGATAGGGTTACTGGTACAAAACCCCGAACTTGCTCCGCAAGTGCCATCGCTGGCGGGTTTGAACCACGAAAAGTTGCCTGGACTTGGTTTATTTTCAGAATTGGTCAACACTTGTCTGTCACAGCCAGGTCTGACCACCGGACAACTTTTAGAGCATTATCGCGGCACAAAAGAGGCCGCAACCCTTGAAAAATTGTCGATGTGGGACGATATAGCAGATAAAGATATTGCGGAAAAAACGTTCACCGACTCACTCAATCATATGTTTGATTCGATGCTTGAACTGCGCCAGGAAGAGTTGATTGCTCGCGAGCGCACACACGGTTTAAGCAGCGAAGAACGCCGGGAGCTCTGGATGTTAAACCAGGAACTGGCGAAGAAATAAGTTAAAGACAAAAGTATTCAACGGCTTAAGTGCCGAATATCGATCGGGAAGCCCCCGGCAGCCGCACTGAGAGGCAGCGGCACAAATATAAGTACGCCCTCGCTTTAAAGGTTGGCAAACCATCGCTGACACCAATCAAACGAATTAAGTGTGGATACCGTCTTATGGAGCAAAACCCGCAGTCACAGCTGAAACTTCTTGTCCAACGCGGTAAGGAGCAAGGCTATCTGACCTATGCCGAGGTCAATGACCATCTGCCGGAAGATATCGTCGACTCAGATCAGATCGAAGACATCATCCAAATGATCAATGACATGGGCATTCAGGTGATGGAAGAAGCACCGGATGCCGATGATCTGTTGCTGGCTGAAACCTCCAACAACACTGATGAAGATGCAGAAGAAGCTGCTGCACAGGTACTGTCCAGCGTGGAATCTGAAATCGGGCGTACTACTGACCCGGTTCGCATGTACATGCGCGAAATGGGTACCGTTGAACTGTTGACCCGCGAAGGCGAAATCGACATTGCAAAACGCATTGAAGACGGGATCAACCAGGTTCAGTGCTCTGTTGCCGAATACCCGGAAGCGATCACCTATCTGCTGGAGCAGTACGATCGCGTTGAAGCTGAAGAAGCGCGTCTGTCCGATCTGATCACCGGTTTTGTCGACCCGAATGCTGAAGAAGATATGGCTCCGACCGCCACTCACGTCGGCTCTGAACTGTCTCAGGAAGAGATGGATGACGACGAAGACGAAGATGAAGAAGACGGCGACGACGACAGCAGCGACGACGACAACAGCATCGACCCTGAACTGGCACGTGAGAAGTTTGGTGAGCTGCGTACCCAGTACGAAGTGACCCGTGACACCATCAAAGCGAAAGGCCGCAGCCACGCAGCCGCTCAGGAAGAGATCCTGAAACTGTCTGAAGTGTTCAAACAGTTCCGCCTGGTGCCAAAACAGTTCGATTACCTGGTGAACAGCATGCGCGTCATGATGGATCGCGTACGTACCCAGGAACGCATCATCATGAAGCTGTGCGTTGAACAGTGCAAAATGCCGAAGAAGAACTTCATCACCCTCTTCACCGGCAACGAAACCAGCGAAACCTGGTTCAACGCAGCTATCGCGATGAACAAGCCGTGGTCTGAAAAACTGCACGACGTGACAGAAGATGTTCAGCGCGGCCTGCAGAAACTGCAGCAAATTGAAGAAGAAACGGGCCTGACCATCGAGCAGGTAAAAGACATCAACCGTCGTATGTCCATCGGTGAAGCGAAAGCCCGCCGTGCGAAGAAAGAGATGGTTGAAGCGAACTTGCGTCTGGTTATCTCTATCGCCAAAAAATACACCAACCGTGGTCTGCAGTTCCTGGATCTGATTCAGGAAGGCAACATCGGTCTGATGAAAGCGGTAGATAAGTTTGAATACCGTCGTGGTTACAAGTTCTCCACCTACGCAACCTGGTGGATCCGTCAGGCGATCACCCGTTCTATCGCAGACCAGGCGCGCACCATCCGTATTCCGGTGCATATGATTGAGACCATTAACAAGCTCAACCGTATCTCCCGCCAGATGCTGCAAGAGATGGGTCGCGAGCCGACGCCGGAAGAGCTGGCTGAACGCATGCTGATGCCGGAAGACAAGATCCGTAAAGTGCTGAAGATCGCCAAAGAGCCAATCTCCATGGAAACACCAATCGGTGATGATGAAGATTCGCATCTGGGTGATTTCATCGAGGATACCACCCTCGAGCTGCCGCTGGACTCTGCGACCACCGAGAGCCTGCGTGCTGCAACGCACGACGTTCTGGCTGGCCTGACCGCTCGTGAAGCAAAAGTTCTGCGTATGCGTTTCGGTATCGACATGAACACCGACCACACGCTGGAAGAAGTGGGTAAACAGTTCGACGTTACCCGCGAACGTATCCGTCAGATCGAAGCGAAGGCGCTGCGTAAACTGCGCCATCCAAGCCGCTCTGAAGTGCTGCGTAGCTTCCTGGACGATTAATCGCTCCGGTACTGAAAAAGCTCCCAATCGGGAGCTTTTTTTTGTTTATTCCCTCTCCCTGTGGGAGAGGGTGAGGGCATCAGGCCACAGAGGACCCTAAAGCCCCCGCACCGCCAGCGTCTCATCCAGTTCGCGATACGCCTCGACCAGATTATCCAGCGTTGCCCTGTTCAGCCCGCTCGGGTTCGGCAGCACCCATACCTGCGTCACGCCAATGGAGGTACTCTGTTTGCCCCACTTCGTCCCGCGCTGACCAAATGCTTGTTCGTACGCCTGCTTCCCCAGAATCGCCAGCGCTGCTGGCTGGTAATCTTCCATTTTCTTAATCAGCTCCCGCCCACCGCTGCGCAACTCATGCAGGTTCACCTCACTCGCCTGCACCGTTGGCCGCTCGACCAGCATGGTGATCCCGCAGCGCGTATCCAGCAGATGCTGTTCCTCTTCCGGCTTCAGTAACCTGTCGGTAAACCCCGCCTGATGGATAACCTTCCAGAAGCGGTTTCCCGGATGGGCGAAGTGAAAACCGGTATGCGCCGAGGACTTGCCAGGGTTGATGCCACAGAACACCACCCGCAGCCCAGGGACAAGAATATCGTTGATCATGTTTACTCCCGATCGATACATCGTCGGAGAAGTATAAAGGATTGATTATGCATTGTTTATAAAAACAGCAAGCGGGTGTGAATGGCTGGATTGCTGCGGGGAGTTACTTTATAATTCACCGCCACGGCCCCTTAGCTCAGTGGTTAGAGCAGGCGACTCATAATCGCTTGGTCGCTGGTTCAAGTCCAGCAGGGGCCACCAAACTTTATCAGTAGATACATGCAGTTAGGCCACTCTCGCGAGTGGCTTTTTTGTTACCTATCCACCACGTGTCGCAAAAGTGTCGCAGCAGTAAAATTCTTCTATCGCATAAGCTGTTATTAACGCCCTAAAAAACAAGAAACCCGCACAAGGCGGGTTTCGGTTACATCCACAATTGTCTCTGACCACTGGATGAAGGATGGGGTGGTACTGGAGTGATATTGTAAGCACACCTGTTTTAGTTCCACGCACTTTTTGAGATTTCCGGTTTTTCAGCCATCAGCCGGTACTCTTCCGGTGTCAGGTTATTCAGGGACTCATGTGGTCGCTCGCTGTTATATTCCATCAGCCAGCGCTCAGTAATTTCCCGTGCTTCATTTAGTGTCCTGAACAGATAAAAATCCAGGATTTCTGTCCGGTATGTCCGGTTGAACCGTTCGATAAAAGCATTCTGTGTTGGTTTACCCGGCTTGATAAATTCGAG
>NZ_JBJURN010000030.1:0-24141 GCF_046622475.1 Enterobacter sp. LM3
ACAACGGAGGGTTAACACCTGCCGAGATGGAAAGACAAAGAACCTCAGGTCGTGTCCAAATTAAGTAGACCACTTCAACCTGAGCGCGTGAAAGCGGAGGGGCGAGGCGAGATTAATCCTGTGGTACCGAACAATACGCCTGAAAACCGCGCCCGTAACCGCCGTGTGGAAATTACTCTGCTGGTGTCGCCTGAGAATACGCAGGCTGAGCTGAACGGATTGCCGCAAGGAAACTAAGGAATGCTGACTACTCTTCTTTCCATTCTGACCAATCGCATTCTGTGGAGCTTCCTGGGCGTAACGGCGCTTGCGGCGGTGATCTGGATGATTGGTCCATTGCTGTCCATCGTAGATACCCGACCGCTCGAATCTGAACAGAACCGGGTTATCAGTATCGCGGTGGTCTATTTGATCTGGGCACAGAGCCATATTCTGCCGCGGCTGTATAACGCCTGGCTGAACCGTAAGCTGATGGACCGGCTGAATGAGAATACGGCCCACCAGGAAGCTGCAGATCCACAGAAGCGACTGAACAGCGAGGAGCAGATCCTCGCCGGACGTTTTGATGAAGCCGCTCAGATGCTGAAAAAAGCGCACTTCAGCAAAGCAGGGCATGGCGCACAATGGACGCAGCGCTTCAGCACGCAGTATCTGTACCAGCTGCCCTGGTATGTGATCATTGGCGCGCCAGGCTCCGGTAAAACGACCGCACTGGCCAATTCCGGGCTGCAATTCCCGCTGGCAGACCGTTTTGGTAAAACCGCATTGCGGGGTATTGGCGGCACGCGTAACTGCGACTGGTGGTTTACTAACGACGCTGTGCTGCTGGATACCGCAGGCCGCTACACCACACAGGAAAGCGAGCAGGTTCAGGACGCCGGTGAATGGCTTGAGTTCATTGGCTTGCTGCGTAAGTATCGCCGCCGCCAGCCGATCAACGGTGTCATTATCACCATCAGTATTTCCGATCTGTTGACCCAATCCGCAGAAGCTTCCCGCCAGCAGGCGGTGAATCTGCGTCAGCGTCTTTCTGAGCTGCACGAACAACTGGGGATCCGCTTCCCGGTGTACGTCATGGTGACCAAAGCTGACCTGCTTAAAGGCTTCCGCGCCTGGTTTGCTGATTACGACAAAGCGCAACGCGACCAGATCTGGGGCTTTACGCTGCCGTGGGAGCAGACCAAACACGCTGATTATGATCTGATGGGCAACTTCCAGCAGGAGTTTTCGCTGTTACAGCAACGTCTGGATGCAGGTCTGCCGGAAACCATGCTGAAAGAGCATGATGCCAAAACCCGTGCGGAAGCGTATCTCTTCCCCCAAGAGTTCGCCGCACTGCGTCCGCTGCTGGCGGACTACCTGAGCACGGTCTTCGCCCGTTCTAACTTTGAAACGGAGTTTTCGCCGCGCGGGATCTACTTCGCCAGCGGTACCCAGGAGGGCATGCCCTTCGACCGTGTGATGGGCGAACTGAATCGCGCCTTGTCGCTGCCTGAAGGTGGAGATAACGAGAACTGGGATTCAGTCAGTAAGGAGGCACCGATCCCGGGGGCGAAAGGTCAGAGCTTCTTTATCAAGGATCTGCTGCAAAACGTTATTTTCCAGGAAGCCGGGATCGCCGGTGAAAACCGCTGGTGGGAACTGCGGAACCGCGCCGTGATGTGGTCTGGCTATGCGGCGCTACTGGCACTGCTGGTGATCCTCGGCGGGCTGTGGCTGACCAGCTACACCAAAAATAAAGCCTATCTGGAAGAGGTTGATGCAAAAGTACCGCAGCTGGAGCAGCAGGGCAAAGCGTTACAAAATCAGCCTCAGCGCGATCTGTTTACCCTCCTGCCGTTGCTCAACAGTCTGGTGGATTTACCGAAAAGCACCGCCTTTGATGTTAACAACCCGTCCGTCTCTCGTCGTATGGGGCTGTACCGTGGGGATGACGTCAGCGATGCCTCACAGTCGCTGTACCAGAAAGCGCTGGATCAAATGCTGTTGCCCGCCGTCGCGATGCACGTCACGACCTGGCTGCGCAACGATAACGGCAGCGATGTGGAATACAGCTACGAAGCGCTGAAAGCCTATCAGATGCTCTATCAGCCAAAGCACTACGACGGCAAATTCCTGCACTCGTGGGTGATGCTCAACCTGCAGCGAAACCTGCCGCAAAACGTCACCCAGTCGCAGCTTCAACAGCTGGCATGGCACCTGACGCAGTTGCTGGAACCGCAAATTCAGTCTTCACCTTATGCCCAGGACGACACACTGGTCACTCGTGAAAGAGCGCTCATCAACCAGCAACCGCTTTCCACCCGCGTGTATGGTCGCCTGAAGCGCCTGCTTGAGCATGATGAAAATCTGAAGCCGGTATCGCTTTCTGACCTCGGCGGCCCGCAGAGTGAGCTGGTATTTTCACGCAAAAGCGGCAAACCGCTGAGCGAAGGCGTACCCGGGCTCTATACCCCGGACGGTTACTGGAAAAGCTTCAACGGCCAGATCGACAGTGTGACCTCCGCACTGCACGAAGATGATGTCTGGGTTCTGGGGAGTACCTCATCCCGGGAAGATAAACAGCAGATTGATAACGCCGCGCGTCAGCTCTACATGCGCGACTTTATCGCTAACTGGGATCGCTTCCTCGCTGACATTCAGCTCAACAACAGTGCCGATCTCTCGCAGCGCATCAATACCGCGCGCCTGCTCTCCGGTGCAAACTCGCCGCTGCGTCGCCTGGTGCAGAACCTGAGCCAGGTGCTGACGCTATCGCGTAATACGCCAGCACCAGCTGACGCCGGAAAAGCGGAAGAGCAGAGCAACCGTGCCACCCGCACGTTGCAGGCGCTGTTCAGCAACAATGACGCAGCACCAACGCAGGGGGCTGTGGTAACCCAGGTTCCTGAGCAACTGGTGACCGATCACTATGCGCCAATGATTGAGCTGGCACAGCCGCTGGAGAAGGGTGGCAAGACCATCGTATTTGATGATTTTCTCAAGCAGGTTGATGAGCTTTACCGCTATCTGACCGCCGTACAGGACGCCGCCAACAGCGGTATGCCTGCCCCGGGTGGCGAAGCAATTAGCCGCCTGCAGGCCAGCGCCGGCCGTCTGCCCGGTGGGCTACAAACAATGTTCAGCAACATGGCCGTCGGGGCCAGCAGTGATACCCAGCGCCGCGACCTGGAAAACGTTCGCAAGCGGATTAACGTTGAAGTGGGTGGTTTCTGCCGTCAGGCGATTGCTGGTCGTTATCCACTGGTGCGCAGCGCCAGTACCGAAGTCACACCTGACGATCTCGCACGGATGTTTGCGCCGGGCACCGGGCTGATGGATACCTTTTTCCGCGACAACCTGACCAACAAAGTCGATACCACTCAGGCGAACTGGCGCTTTATGCCTGGCATCGACGGTAAAACGCTGCCGGGAAGTGAAGGGCTGCTACGGCCGTTTCAGCAGGCGCAGTCTGTCCGGGATGCCTTTTTTGCCAACGGAGCCACCACGCCATCTTTCAAAGTGACGGTGCGCACCGTGCGGATGGATAACGCCATTCTGAACCTGACGCTGGACGTGGACGGGCAGTTGCTGCGCTATAGCCACGGCCCGCAGGCAGTACAGATTATGAACTGGCCGGGACCAGGCGGTACTAACCAGGTGCGTATGCAACTGGGGCTGGCCAACGGCAGCACGGCAACACTGGTGACGAATGGATCCTGGGCGCTGAACCGCTTTTTTGATAAAGCGAGCACCAGCCCGGGCGCGGGGAGTCTGAGCCGTCAGGCCACCTTCAGCGTTGACGGACATCAGGTCACGCTGGAGTTTGCGCCAAACAGTATCCGCAACCCGTTCCAGCTTCCCCGTTTCTCATGCCCATAACCGCAAGGACAGCCGTATGACGAATACCCCTGCGATGAACCGTTATAGCTGGTATGGCAAATTACCCAGCGCCGGTGACTTTTTGCAGCGTCGCTTTCCTGACACCTTACAGCGTCAGTGGTCACACTGGTTTCAGGTTGGCCTGCTGGCCTGGCAACAGGAAGAGCAGCGCAGCGGCGAACGCCAGTTTAATAAAGCCCCGGTCTGGAATTTTGTCGTCCCGCCGATGCTGGGCAGCCAGATGATCCAGATGGGTTGTCTGTTACCCGGACGTGACAGCGTTGGCCGACAATACCCGGTGTGCATTCAACTGAGCTTCACCCCGGCCGAATGGTCGTCACGCCTGCTCGGCCAGGCCGAAAGCTGGTACCAGCAGATTGGCCGCGTGGGATTGCACGCGGTGCGCAACAGTTTCTCCGCCCCACAGCTTGATGACGTATTGATGACCATTCCGGCACCGCAGCCTGTAGAGCCGCAGATGCGCTCCGATATTCTGGACGTGATTGGTTATGAAGAGGACGGCCAGACCACGCTGGGATGGCCGCAGGCGGCAGAGTGCTTTGATCCGCTTCGCCAGACCAGCTTCTGGTGGACAAACCGCTGCGACGGATACCCCCTTTACACCCACGTTCACAGCGGAAACTTTACCGGACAGCTTTTTACGCTGCTGTTCGATCCGGCAGGCGGTGCCCGCCCGGGCCGTCACGGTCTTTATCCGCCGATGTTTGAATAAGCAGGGACTCCATGAATATTGATGAATTTCTCGCGCCGATCAGTGCCGAAAACCCCTGCGGCGAAAACCTGGAATACGACGCCGATTTTCAGGCGATGGGGCAAGCCAGCCTGGGCAAAGCTGAGCAACAGTTCGGTGACACCATTATTCCTGCGGAACCTGCTGACTGGAATACGGTAGAAAAACATGCCACCAGCCTGCTGGGCCGCACCAAAGATCTCCGCGTGATGCTGGCACTCACCCATGCCTGGACACGGCGTCGGGGGCTACCGGGTTACGCGGATGGGCTGTTGCTGGTACAGGAAGCGCTGTCGCGTTATTGGGAGCGACTTTATCCGCTACTGGAAGAGTATGGCGAAACCGATCCGTTCTACCGCATTAACGCGCTTGCAGGGCTGAGCGATAAATCTGACCTGACCCTTGCCGTGCGCAATGCCTCGTTGTTGCGTTCGAACGGCGATGAGATCTCGCTACGTGATGCGCAGGCACTGCTTGACGGCAGTAAAACCGAATGCCCGGATTATCCCGGTGGTCGTCCAAGGCTGATTGATGAGCTGGCTCGCGGCGACCAGCCCGGTACCGCTGCGGTCATTGTGATGAATGAACGGTTGCTGGCCATACGCGAGCTGCTCACCGGGTATCTCGGTGAAAGTGGCGTACCGGAGATGGAACAGCTACTGAAAACAGTCGGGCTGGTTGCCAGCGCCTGTCAGGTGACGGATATCAGCAAGCTATTGCCGACCCGAGAGGCGCAGGCCGAACAAACTACAGCGTCTGTCACCGCCGTACCAGCCGTACAGCAAGCGACAGACTGGCGCAGCGTGCAGGTGACCAGCCGCGCCGATGCGCAGCTGATGCTGGAGAAAGCGAAGCAATATTTTGCGCAGTACGAACCAAGCCACCCCGCACCGCTGATGATTGAACGGGTGCAGCGGCTGTCTGAACTCAACTTTATGGACATTATTCGCGACCTCGCGCCAGACGGCGTTAACCAACTGGAAAACATCTTTGGACGCCGCGAATGACGCGTCCAGGCATTATGACGACAGGCATGGCGTCTGCCGTTTTACCTTCACCGCGCATCTTTGATGGAGAACATCATGGCAATGAGTAACAGTGGGCAGAAATTCATCGCACGTAACCGTGCTCCCCGCGTGCAAATCGAGTACGACGTAGAGATCTACGGTGCAGAACGTAAAATTCAGCTGCCGTTTGTGATGGGCGTTATGGCCGATCTGGTCGGTAAACCGGTGGAAAATCTGCCGGCCGTCGATGAGCGCAAATTCCTTGAAATCGACATTGATAACTTCGACGAACGCATGAAAGCGCTGAAACCGCGCGTGGCATTCCAGGTGGATAACACGCTGACCGGCGAAGGCAAACTCAACGTCGATCTGACCTTTGACAGCATGGACGACTTCCTGCCGGATGCGGTGGCCCG
This sequence comes from Enterobacter sp. LM3, assembly GCF_046622475.1. Taxonomy (NCBI): domain Bacteria; kingdom Pseudomonadati; phylum Pseudomonadota; class Gammaproteobacteria; order Enterobacterales; family Enterobacteriaceae; genus Enterobacter; species Enterobacter sp. LM3. The sequence continues at coordinate 6,036 of NZ_JBJURN010000030.1, forward strand.
CAAGGTTGAGCCGTTGAACAAGCTGCTGGAAGCGCGCACTCAGCTTTCCAACCTGCTGACCTACATGGACGGTAAAAATGGGGCGGAAGAGCTGATTGCGAAAATTCTGCAGGATCCCACGCTGCTCAAATCCCTGAGCCAGTTGCCAAAAAATGACGAAAGCGCGAAAGGTAGCGAGGAATAATCGATGAGCAACCAGACTCAACAACATGAGCAGCAGGCGGACCTGGCGTTCAGCCAGGACGAATTCAGTGCGCTGCTGAATAAAGAGTTCCGCCCGAAAACCGATCAGGCGCGTTCCGCCGTGGAAAGCGCGGTAAAAACGCTGGCGCAACAGGCGCTGGAAAATACCGTCACTTTCTCCAACGATACCTACCGCACTATTCAAAATCTGATTGCCGGTATCGATGAGCAGCTGTCACAGCAGGTGAATCAGATTATTCATCACGATGAGTTTCAGACGCTGGAAAGTGCGTGGCGTGGCCTGAGCTATCTGGTGAATAACACGGAAACCGATGAGATGCTGAAGATCCGCTTCATGAGCATCTCTAAACAAGAGCTGGGCCGCACCCTGAAACGCTACAAGGGTGTGGGCTGGGACCAGAGCCCGATCTTCAAGAAAATCTACGAGCAGGAGTACGGTCAGTTCGGTGGTGAACCGTTTGGTTGCATCGTCGGCGACTACTACTTCGACCACAGCCCGCAGGACGTTGAGCTGCTCGGTGAAATGGCACGCATCGGCTCTGCGGCGCACTGTCCGTTCATTACCGGTACCGCGCCGGGCGTGATGCAGATGGAATCCTGGCAGGAGCTGGCGAACCCGCGCGACCTGACCAAAATCTTCCAGAACACCGAATATGCTGCCTGGCGTTCACTGCGTGAATCCGAAGATGCGCGCTATCTGGGTCTGGTGATGCCGCGTTTCCTCTCGCGTTTGCCGTACGGCATTCGTACCAACCCGGTCGACAGCTTTGACTTTGAAGAGCAGACCGACGGCGCGAACCACAACAGCTATTCCTGGGCGAACGCCGCTTATGCGATGGCGGCCAACATCAACCGCTCCTTCAAAGAGTACGGCTGGTGTACCTCCATTCGCGGTGTGGAGTCCGGCGGGGCGGTTGAAAACCTGCCGTGCCACACCTTCCCGAGCGATGACGGTGGCGTGGACATGAAATGTCCGACCGAAATTGCCATCAGCGACCGCCGCGAAGCCGAGCTGGCGAAAAACGGCTTTATGCCGCTGGTTCACCGTAAAAACTCTGACTTTGCCGCTTTCATCGGCGCGCAGTCTTTGCAAAAACCGGCCGAGTACCACGATCCGGATGCGACCGCCAATGCCCGTCTGGCATCACGCCTTCCGTATCTGTTCGCCTGCTGCCGTTTTGCCCACTACCTCAAGTGCATCGTGCGCGACAAAATCGGCTCCTTCCGCGAGCGTGAAGAGATGGAGCGCTGGCTGAACGACTGGGTAATGAACTACGTGGACGGTGACCCGGCCAACTCCTCCCAGGAGACCAAGTCCCGTAAACCGCTGGCGGCTGCGGAAGTGCAGGTGCAGGAAATTGAAGACAACCCGGGCTACTACGCCGCGAAGTTCTTCCTGCGTCCGCACTACCAGCTGGAAGGTCTGACCGTCTCCCTGCGCCTGGTTTCTAAACTGCCATCGCTGAAGACGAAAGACGCATGATGAAGGTTACCGGCTCGTAGGGGCCGGTAATATTTCTGAACCCTGGTAATAAAAGACTTCACATTCTTTCCGTTCATTCAGGGGGAGTGTTAAGACTGTCAAATGACACGAGTCGTTTGATATGAGGCAGAGGTAAAATATGGACGGTTTTATTCAGCCCCATGCTTTCCTGTTTGCCATATAAGGGCTTTTTCGAAAGCAATATTGTTCATTCACGAAGAGTAGATATTATGGCTATTGATATGTTTCTGAAGGTCGAGGGTGTTACGGGCGAATCTAAAGATTCTAACCACACCGGCTGGACTGATATTACCTCCTTCTCCTGGGGTGCGTCCCAGCCAGGTAATATGAGTGTCGGTGGTGGTGGCGGTGCCGGTAAAGTTAACTTTAACGACCTGCACATTAACGCACTGATCGACAAATCTACCACAGCAATTCTGAAGCACTGCGCGAGCGGTAAACACCTGACCAAAGTTGAACTGTCAGTTTGTAAAGCAGGCGGCCAGCAGGTTGAATATACCCGCATCACGCTGGAAGATGTTCTGGTGACCTCCGTCCAGTATACCGGTGCAGACAACGGCGATACCGTTGGTGTGACCTATGCATTCCAGGCTGCGAAAGTGAAACAGCAGTACTGGGAGCAGACGACTGCCGGTGGTAAAGGTGCTGAAAGCAGCGCTGGCTGGAATATCAAAGAGAACAAAGAAGCATAATAGTAGTGGGCCCGAAAGGGCTCACTTTATTGAGTCTCTTATCAAGGAGAAACAAGATGTCTCATATGCGTCCTGCTTTTGGTGCCGCCTGGAACCGATTCAGAGAAGTGAACGTTAACGTAGAACAGGTTGGCAAGTTACTGGGTGGAAAAGTTCAGCATAATATTGATGCCGGTATTTTTAAAAATGCCTGCCCCATTCGTATGAGCTACGTTTTAAATTATTGCGGCATTTCTGTTCCTTCTAATAGTAAATATGCGACAGTGACCGGAAACGACAAAAAGCGATATATGTTCCGTGTCAAAGATATGATTGCATTTCTACCCACGGTACTGGGCAATGCAGATATGTCAGTTTCTTCTCCTTCTCCAGCACAATTTACGGGAAAGCAAGGCATTATAATCTTTACCGGACATGGCTGGAGTGATGCAACCGGGCATGTAACACTCTGGAATGGAAATATTTGCTCTGATGATTGCCATTTCCTTGGTTCTCCGGGTAATGGTTCGTTTATTCCTACCAACGCAACATTCTGGAGCCTGAAATGAAACGTTTATTACTGCTCGTATTAGCTTTAAATGCCTCTGTTGTTTATGCCCAAACACTGCCTGATGTCAGTGCATTTTCTCAGCAACAAATTTTTGAAAACTGGGTGCAAAATCGATGCGTCGGTAAGATTGCGGACAGTAAAAGCCTGAAAGATGATGCAGAGGCCAGCGCCGCCGCATGGCTTGAAGCAAGTAATCTGCCAGCAGAGAATTTTGAAAAAGCTGACAAGGTGATTGTTTCCTTACTTAAAGAGAAGGTAGGCGGAACCGAACCGGGTAATTATCAGGTATTAAAGTGCAGCTTAATCGCTAATAGCGATGCAATTCGTTCGCTCAAAAACCCAAAATAGAAAAAATGGGAGCGTCCCCAAACGCCGCCGTTCTCGCCCCGAGAGCGGCAGCGTTTGAGCGCTAATCATACCAGCAGGAATACGCCATGCGATTCACGATTATTTCTACGAAACCCGGTCATCAGCCGCCACAGAGTAGCTGCGATTTCTATGCCCCGGGGGGCACTATTGGTCGCGGTACGGATAACAATCTGGTGCTGCCGGACAACGACCGTACCATCTCGCGTCTGCAGGCCATTATCCACGTTGACGCACAGGGCGAATGCCGCGTCACCAACCGTGGCAGCGTCACCCGCGTGGTATTGAACGATATTCCGCTGGAGCGAGGGCGTCAGGTTGAGCTGCAGGATGGGGATATTCTCGGTATTGATGACTACCGCCTCGAAGTGACCGACCTTATCCACGACACTCAGCCAGTCAGCCGTATGGCGGCCAGCATGCAACAGCAAGCCCGTCCGACAGTCGCACCTGCGCCTGCTGTAGAACCGGGGACGGTGAACGCGTCGCATCGTGCGAAAAGTGAGCCTACCGCGGTGCCAACGGAAATCTGGGACAGCCTGATGCAGGAGTTTTCCATCTCCGACAGCATCTCCAGCAACCGGACGAAGCCGCAGCCTGCGGCATCACACGATCCGTTCTCTCAGCCTGTCGCGCCGGAACGTAACGCCGAAGATCCGCTGGCGCTCTTTAACGATAACGACCTGAAGCTTGAGCGTAAGAATGTCGATCCTGACGCGTTGTTTAACGACGAAGCCTTATTCAGGAATGAGAGCATTTTTGACGACGTTACCCCCTCAACGCTGGTGCCGCCAGATGAGGATACGCCCTCCCTGCCAAAAGAAGAGGCGACGGATGAACTCGATCCGCTGGCCCTGTTTGGCGGCTCTGCCAGTGCGCCAGCGGCACGCAGTGATGACCCGCTTGGTCTGATGGGCGGCGCGCCATTAACCCATCCGGATGAAGTTATTACCGACAAACCGCTAGCAGAGCAGGAAGAGCAGGTGCTTGCCGAATCCACCCTGTTTGCCCCTGAACCTCAGGAAATTCCGCAGGCTGTCGATGAAGAGCCGGTGCGTCCGGATTACGCCGGGTTCACTCTGCCAACGCCGCAGGCCGTTGCACGCAGCAATGCGCAAACCCCGAAAGGCCGTCTGCGTATCGACCCGGTAAAAAATGCGGCGTCTCCCTCGGCGACCGCACACAGCGGAGATAAAGGCGAAGTGCTTCAGGGTGAACTACTGGAAGCACTGCTTGAAGGCATGGGGCTGAGCGAAATGCAGCCTGTGCCGCAGTTTAACCGTGAAAATATGCGTCAGCTCGGCCAGATTCTGGGCATGTTTTCTCAGGGCACCGTGGCGCTGCTCTCTTCGCGTTCCATTCTCAAACGCGGTGTAAAAGCCGATATGACGATGGTGCTCGACGATGCGAACAACCCGTTCAAACTGTTGCCGACCGGTAAAACGGTATTGATTCAGATGTTCGGTACCCCGATGCCGGGCTTTATGCCACCCACAAAATCCGTACGTGATGCGCTTATCGATCTGCAGGCGCACCAGCTGGGGATGATCTCCGGCATTCGCGCCATTATTGCCGCAATGCTGCAATCCTTTAACCCGGAACAACTCGAAGAGCAGGCGAAGCAAAATGGCATGACATCGCGTCTGGCGCTGCCGGGCAGCCGAAAGGCCGCGCTGTGGGACTATTTTGTGCGCAGCTACGGTGAGACGGCAGGTGAGATTGAGGACGACTTCCATACCCTGTTTGGTGAAGCTTTCCTTCATGCCTATGACATGGAGGTTAATCAGTACAAAGACTCACAGAGCGGATCGGAAGAAAAATGAATATCGCAACGGCTTCTCTCTCCCGCCAGGGGACGCGCGCCAGCAACCAGGATCAGACGGGAGAAACCATAGGGGAACGTTCGGCCTGCTTTGTCGTCTGTGACGGCATCGCTGGCCTGCCGGGTGGCGAGGTGGCTGCTGAGCTGGCCCGCAACAGCATTATTTCCCGCTTCGATGGTGACAAACACCTCAATGCGCAACATATCCGTGATTATGTGCAAACGGCGAATCGCACGATCCTTAATGAACAACAGGTCGTCCAGGAACATCACCGGATGGGCACCACGCTGGTCAGCCTGTTTATCGACAGGGATTACCGTCTGGCCTATTGGGCGCATGCCGGGGATAGCCGCCTGTATCTGTTCCGCCGCGGCTGGCTGTGGCATGTGACCACTGACCACAGTCTGGTTCAGCAGATGAAAGATGCCGGACACCAGACCGATAACCTGAACAGTAACCTGCTGTATCTGGCGCTGGGTATTGAGAACGGGGGGCCGGAAGCGAGCTACAGTGACGTGGTTCAGGTCGAAGACGGCGATGCTTTTTTACTCTGCACCGACGGATTCTGGCATGGCGTCAGTGAAGAGCAGATGAAGCAGTCACTGCACATGGTCAATACGCCGCAAGAGTGGCTGACGTTAATGAACCAAATCATTCAAAAGAATGGCGAACAGGAAGGGAATGCTCAGGATAACTATACCGCCGTGGCGGTGTGGATGGGCAGCCCTCAGGACACCACTTTGCTGCATACGCTCTCTGACGCGGCACAATTTCTTCCCTGCGGAACTGATTAGACACACAAGGACTGATATGAAACTTTGGCTATCGGGTTTGGCACTTCTGGCGGTGGCGTCCACCGCACAGGCTGAAAATTTCCGCATCGTGCAGTCACCTGCGCAGAAGCTGGATATCTGGATCGACGGTATTAAAGACAACACGCCACAGAGCTGGTGTAAGTCTGAGGTTGCGCTGCGTATTGTGGCGAACGGCAACAAAAACGTGTCTGTGCTCGAAAATTTTGTGCCACGTCTTGGCTCACTACTGGAACACCAGTGCAGCAAGCTGAATAAACTCAGCTGGACGCTCAACGATCCCACTGGCGTGACGCTTGCACAGGGTACCGCCGGTAAAGCGCAGGACTGGGCGCTGGTGGTGAAACAGCAGCAGGCTACGGCAGCCAACACCGCCACCAGCACTGCACTATTACCGCCTGAGCAAAACCCTGAATCACACACGGTGGCAGCAGACCGTACACCGTGGCAGGAGTTTACCCTTCTGGATGGTTGCCATCTGCGCACCTTCTGGGAGGGCGGTTCTTCTGAACCTGCGATATTTATTCCGGACTCTGACACCACCCGCTGTGGAAATGGCAGCTGGCTGAGCGGTCACACGGTTATCTCGCAATCCCGCAGTGGGGCGCAGAAAGAGATGGCGGTGACGTACATTCACGGTTTCCCGGTGATGGGATTAAATAAAAGTGCCGATCCGGAAAACGCCCTGATCACCACTGTCAATAAAGAACGCATGGTGTTCAGCACCAGGAATAGCGATCAGAGCTGGATGATCCTGCCTTACGACAGCACCCTGAATGGCTGGAAAAGTAACGGTACGGTGGCGGTAGAAATCTCTCGTGAGACAGCCAGCGACGACGCAAAACTGCAGGCGCGCATTGCCGCGGTGAAACAGGTCTGGAGTGCCTGGGTTGCTCCCGGTACCCCTCTTAATATTGTCCTGATTGACACGCTTCGCCCTCAACTGCGCGAGCCGGCAGTGGGCACCTGGCGCGCGGCAAATTAAGGAATGGCTATGAACACGCTCTATCAACACCTGGCCGGTGAGTCGCTCAGTGACGCACTGCAGCGCATTGAAGCCGGGATCAAAGCCCGACCGGCGGACGCCGATCTCCGCGCCGCGTTTGTGCAGTTTTTAACACTCAGCGGTAACTGGACGCGGGCTCTGACCCAGCTGAAAAGCTGGCTGGCACTTAAACCCCAGGCAAAACCGACCGTGACGCTGCTGGAACAGTCCATTGAGGGCGAGCTGCAGCGTGCCCGGGTTTTCGCAGGGCAGGCTCGTCCGTCCATGCCGGAGGCGCAGTGGCCGTGGTTAACCCTGCTTGCCGATGCGCTCATGGAGAGCGGAGAGCGCGCTCAGGCGTTGCGTCTGGCTGCGCTGGAGCAGGCATCAGCGAATGCCGGCCAGCGGGTGTTCGAAAACGGAGAGACGCAGGCATTTGAGTGGCTGATGGACGGTGATGCCCGTCTGGGACCGGTGTGTGAAACCCTCGTCAATGGCCGTTATTTCTGGCTGCCGTTTAGCGCTATCGAAGCGATCCATTTCCAGGCTCCTGCCAGTGTGACCGACCTGGTCTGGCGTCATTCGCTGGTACGTCTGACTGACGGTACGGAGCAGGTCTGTCAGATCCCTGCACGCTATCCCTTTGCTGATGATGCTTCAGACGCCGTCAGGCTTGGGCGCACCACAGAGTGGTTACCGCTCGACAGCGAAGGCACGCTTTACGAAGGCATGGGGCAGAAGGCCTGGCTCAGCGAGCAAAGCGAAAGCCCGCTGCTGTCGCTGAGTCTCGTGACGTTTGCAACGGATGGAGCACATGAGTAATCCCGCTGGCGAAGGCGACCTGCTACGCAGTGGCTGGCAAGCCCGCAACAGACAGGAAAAAGTGGGGGCGCGCGACAAAATGCAGCCTTCACTGCTGGATCGCCTCACCGATAACGACCCGGAAAAAAAACGTGAGGCGGCCAACAGCAATCTGATTACCCACGCGGCGCTGCGCCGCAGCGTGCTGCGGGATTTACAGTGGCTGTTTAACACCATTAACCATGACGCGTCCTGTGACCTGGGTGCGTTGCCGCAGGTGAAACGCTCTGTGGTGAATTTTGGCGTTGCCCCGCTGGCGGGAAAGAGAATGTCAGATATCGAATGGCACGACCTTCAGCGCAAACTCACCGAGGCCATCATTAATTTCGAACCCCGTATTTTGCCCCAGGGGCTGCAGGTTCGCTGCGTGTCTGATACCTCCTCGCTGGATCTGCATAACGTTCTGTCCATCGAGATAAAAGGGCGTTTGTGGTGTGTACCGTACCCGCTGGAGTTTCTGTTTCGCACGGATGTTGATCTGGAAAACGGTCATTTTGAACTCAAAGATGCGGGGTAATCATGGAAAGTAAACTGCTCGAATATTACAACCGTGAGCTGGCCTATCTGCGCGAGATGGGGGCCGAGTTTGCCGAACGTTACCCCAAAGTTGCCGGGCGGTTGGGGATGCGTGGCATCGACGTGGCGGATCCGTACATCGAGCGACTGATGGAGGGGTTTGCCTTCCTCACCTCCCGCGTGCAGATGAAAATGGACGCGGAGTTTCCGCGCTTCTCCCAGCGGATGCTGGAGATGATCGCGCCTAACTACCTTGCACCGACACCCTCAATGGCGATTGCTGAAATCCAGCCCGACAGTAGCCGGGGCGATCTGAGCAATGGCTTCATTGTGCCGCGCGGTACCATGATGGACAGCCTGGCGCTGAAAAAAACCGGCGTGACCTGCAGCTATACCACGGCGCACGAAGTTAACCTGCTCCCGCTGAAAATTGAAAAGGTCGAACTGGGCGGTGTACCTGCCGATCTGCCGCTGGCGCAGCTCGGTCTGAGCCAGCGGGGTATCAACAGCGCTTTGCGGATCCGTATCGCCTGCGATGGCCCGCAAAACCTCGGGCACCTTGATTTTGACCGTCTGGAGTTTTTCCTCAGCGGCCCGGACATTGAGGCACTGAAACTGCTGGAACTGGTGATGGAGCACCACGTGGGCATTGTCTGCCAGACCGTGAGCGGACAACCACAACGTCAGATGCTGGCGTCTGATTCGCTGCGTCAGGAGGGCTTTGCGCCGAACCAGGCGCTGCTTCCGGACGACCTGCGCAACTTTGACGGCTACCGTCTGCTCCAGGAGTATTTTGCCTTTCCGGCACGTTTTCGTTTCATCAGCCTGAGCGGTCTGGGCAAGCTCATCCAGCGCTGTGAAAGCGAAAAAGCATTCGATATGTTCATTCTTCTGGATAAGACCGATGAACAGCTGGAGCGTGTTGTGGATGCCAGCCATCTGGCGCTGCACTGTACCCCGGTGATCAACCTGTTCCCGAAGGTTGCGGCGCGCCAGAAGCTGAATGAAGGCCAGCATGAATACCACCTGGTGGTGGATAATATTCGCCCCCTGGATTATGAAATTTACGCGGTCAACAACATCTATGCCAGTGCCGATGGTCAGCGCGACGACCAGACGTTTCGTCCGTTCTGGAGCTCCTGGAGCGGGGATGCGGGCAACTACGGTGCCTATTTTTCACTGCGCCGCGAACAGCGCGTACTTTCGGAGCATGCGCTGAGATATGGCACGCGCACTGGCTATATCGGTTCGGAAGTTTTTGTCTCGCTGGTGGATGAGCAACATGCGCCGTGGCAGGACAACCTGCGCTACATTTCCGCTGACGTGCTGTGTACCAGCCGCGACTTGCCCCTGATGCTGCAGCAGGAGCTTGGGCAATTCATCATGGCCGACTCGATGCCAGTGAAATCCCTGACTCTGCGTAAAGGTCCGACGCCACCGCGTCCGGCACTGGCCGAAGGATTCAGCACCTGGCGGCTCATTAGCCAGCTGCAGATGAACTATCTCAGCCTGATGGACAGCGAAAATGAAGAGGGGGCTGCGGCGCTGCGTCAGCTGTTAGGACTGTATGCCAGCCTGGCAGAAACGCCCGTTGCACGTCAGGTCGATGGCGTTCGCCACTGCGTGCTGGAGCCGGTTCACCGACGCGTCCCCGAGCCTGGCCCGGTCGTATTTGCCCGTGGAATTGGCATTACCCTGACGGTGGATGAGCGTGCATATTCCGGTGCCAGCCCCTGGCTTTTCGGTAGCGTGCTGGAACGTCTGTTTGCTCGCCTGGTGTCGATCAACAGCTTTACGGAGTTTACCCTGAACAGCCAGCAGCGCGGCGAGATTGGCTACTGGGCACCGAGAATGGGTAAAAGGGCACTGATATGAGCGATGTTGCCACCGCGCCACTGCGCGTGCATCGTCTGACGCCACTGCCGGATATGTTCTGGCGTGGTGTTCGCGAGACGCCGTGGCGCTACGATCTGTTTCAGCTGTTAAGACGTATCGATGCTCAGGGCGGAGAGCGCTACCCGCTGGGGCGTGCGCCGTTGCCCAGATTTGAACCGTTGCGTATCGGCCAGCAGCCGTCGATGAGTTTTGCTCCCTCGACGGTTACGCAGGTCCGTCAGCGTGAAGAGAACGGGCTGCACGAGGTGTCGATTCTGAGCTTCGGCCTGTTTGGCCCTAACGGCCCGCTGCCGGTACACATGACTGAGTACGCCCGCGAGCGTATTCATCATCATCAGGACAACAGCCTGAGCGCGTTTGCTGACCTGTTCCATCACCGCCTGACCTTGCTGTTTTACCGCGCCTGGGCGGATGCGCAGCCCGCTGTCTCGCTTGACCGTGCTGATAACAAACGCTTCGAAGGCTATCTGGCATCGCTGATCGGCATGGGGCAACCGGGCCAGATGGATAAAGGCAGCCTGAGCGCACACGCACGCTTTACTCATGCCGGGCACCTGACCCGCCACGGACGCGATCCTGAAGGGCTGGAGAAGATCCTGCGTGATTACTTTAAAGCCCCCGTGACGCTGGTCGCGAATGTACCGCAGTGGATGCCGTTGACGCGGCGTGAGCAGGCACAGCTGGGTGAAGGCCGCCGCCTGCCGCGTATGGGGGAGTCCGCCTTTCTCGGCGTTGCGGTACGCGACGTGCAGCATAAATTTCGGATCGAAATTGGCCCGCTGAGCGCAGAAGAGTACAACCGTTTTCTGCCGGGAGAAGCCTGGGTCACCGAGCTACGCGACTGGGTACGCCAGTACGCCGGTCTGGAATTTGAATGGGAAACGCGCGTGATATTGCGCGCTGACGCGGTGCAGGGGGCCGCGCTCGGCAACGGTGGCCGACTGGGGTACAACACCTGGCTGGGGATCCAGCCTCAACCAGTGCCACGTGGCGATCTGGTTTATCGCGCAGAGCGATAATTTTTCTAACGCATTGTTATCAACGGAACCGAACATGTCAGAAATAAGCCGTGCCGTGCTTTTCGGCAAACTGGATACGCTGTTATTTACCTCTCTGGAAAGCGCCACTGCATTCTGTAAGCTGCGGGGCAACCCGTATGTTGAGCTGGTGCACTGGCTGCACCAGCTGATGCAGCAGCAGGATGGCGATCTGCAGCAGGTGATACGCCACTTTGCTCTCGATGAACAGCAACTGACGCGGGATATCGTTGCGGCGCTGGATGCGCTGCCGCGGGGAGCCAGTTCAGTCTCTGATCTTTCCGAACATATCGACAGCGCCGTGGAGCGCGCCTGGGTCTATGGTTCCCTGAAGTTTGGCGTCAGCCGCATTCGCGGTGGGCATTTGCTGATCGGTATTCTCAAAACCTGGAATCTGGCCAACGTACTGAAAAGCATCTCCGCGCAGTTCACCCGTCTGAACGTTGAGGTGCTGATTGAGCAGTTTGAGACGATTTGTGCCAACAGCAAAGAGACGCAGCAGGCTGCCGCTGCCGTCGATGCACTTGCAGGAACGGTACCGGCCGCGCAGGGGACGCTGGCCCAGTATGGTCAGGATCTGACGGCTCGCGCCCGTGAAGGTAAGATCGACCCGGTTGTCGGACGTGATGAAGAGATCCGCCAGATGGTCGATATTCTGATGCGCCGCCGCCAGAACAACCCATTGCTGACCGGGGAAGCCGGGGTAGGGAAAACGGCGGTGGTGGAAGGGCTGGCGCTGCGTATCGCCGAAGGTGATGTGCCTGAGCCGCTCCAGAATATTCAGCTGTGGTTACTGGATATTGGCATGTTGCAGGCTGGTGCGGGGATGAAAGGCGAGTTTGAAGCCCGTCTCCAGGCCTTAATCAATGAAGTGCAATCCAGCGCCACGCCGATCATTCTGTTTATTGATGAAATCCACACCCTGATCGGTGCGGGTGGCCAGCAGGGAACCGGCGACGCCGCTAACCTGCTGAAGCCTGCCCTGGCGCGCGGACAGCTGCGCACCATTGGTGCCACGACCTGGGCCGAATACAAAAAGTACATTGAAAAAGATCCGGCGCTGACCCGCCGCTTCCAGACGGTGCAGGTGCATGAGCCGGACGAGGTCAAAGCCGTTCTGATGCTGCGCAGTACCGTGTCGCCGCTGGAGACACACCATCAGGTATTACTGCTCGATGAAGCGGTTAGCGCTGCGGTGAAGCTTTCGCATCGCTACATTCCGGCACGTCAGTTGCCGGATAAAGCCGTTGCCCTGCTGGATACCGCCTGCGCCCGTGTGGCAGTCAGCCAGAGCGCGCCACCCGCACAGCTGGAAGATTGCCTGCGTCACCTTGCCGCCCTTGATGTTGAAATCGAGATTGCCGGACGCGAAGCGCGCGTGGGGGCAGGTGAGCCACAGCGCGTGGCCGCGTTAACCGCTGAGCGCAGCGCGTATGAAGCGACGCGCGATGCCCTGGCCCGACGCTGGGAAGAGGAACGTAGCCTGGTCGGCGAAATCATCCGTCTGCGCGCCGCGCTGTTTGACGCGGGTGACGATGACACAACCGAACTGCGCAGCCAGCTTGCCGGGCTGCAGCAAGCGCTGAATACCGTTCAGGGCGACGAACCGCTGCTGTTCGCGGCGGTAGATGAAAATGTGGTGGCCGCCGTTGTTTCTGACTGGACGGGTATTCCGCTGGGGCGGATGGTGAAAAACGAGATCGACGCGGTGCTGAACCTGGCCGATACGCTGAATCAGCGGGTTATCGGGCAGCGCCATGGCCTGGATCTGATTGCCCGTCGGGTGAAAACCTCGCGGGCGAAGCTTGACGATCCCAACAAGCCGGTTGGTGTGTTTATGCTGTGCGGACCGTCTGGCGTCGGGAAAACAGAAACCGCGCTGGCGCTGGCGGAGTCACTTTACGGCGGCGAGCAGAACGTCATCACCATCAATATGAGTGAATTCCAGGAAGCGCATACCGTCTCCACCTTAAAAGGTGCGCCTCCGGGATACGTAGGTTATGGTGAAGGTGGCGTGTTAACCGAGGCCGTGCGCCGCCGTCCTTACAGCGTGGTGCTGCTGGACGAAATTGAAAAAGCGCACCCTGATGTACATGAAATTTTCTTCCAGGTTTTCGACAAGGGCTGGATGGAGGATGGCGAAGGACGTCACATTGATTTCCGCAACACCATTATTATTCTGACCTCCAACGTCGGCACCGAGCTTATCAGCGCCATGTGTGCCGATCCGGCGCTGGTCCCCGAGCCGGACGCGCTGAGCGGTGCACTGCGTCAGCCGCTGCTTCAGGTGTTCCCGCCTGCGCTGTTGGGGCGTTTGCTGGTGGTGCCGTATTATCCGCTGAGTGACGAGATGCTGGGGCAGATTGTTCGCCTGCAGCTCAAACGCATTCAGCGTCGCCTGGAAGAGAATCACAACATTATTTCGGAGTTTGACGACAGCGTGGTGGAACAGATTGTTCAGCGCTGCACCGAGGTGGAATCAGGTGGTCGTATGGTGGATGCGATCCTGACGAACACCCTGCTGCCTCAGATGAGCCAGATTTTACTTACCGCCAGCCGCAGTGACGAGCAGTACCGACGTCTGCATATCACCTGCGAGCAGGGCGAGTTTCACTGTCAGTTTGCCGCGTAATAATCATCAAGAGAACTGTAAAAGATGACGGATAATGATAACAATCGGACTGTCCCAAACGCGCTCCCGGTCGGGTATCGCTTCAATGAGTTTGAAATCAAAGAGGTGATTGGCGGCGGTGGATTTGGCATCGTCTACCGCGCCTGGGATCACCAGCTCGAACGCACGATCGCTATCAAAGAGTTTATGCCTTCTTCGCTTGCCGTGCGTGGCGATGATATGACGCTGGTGTTGCGCAGCGAGCGCTTCGGCAAAGCATTTTCCGCTGGCCTGAACAGCTTCATTCAGGAGGCGCGTCTGCTGGCGCGTTTCAACCATCCGAACCTGTTGCACGTGCTGCGTTTCTGGGTGCAAAACGATACGGCTTACATGGGCACGCTGTTCTACAGCGGCACCACGCTTTCACGTCTGCGCGAAGAGAAGCCGGAATTGATTAACGAGACGTGGATCCGTCGCATGCTGCCAATGCTGTTTGGCGCGATTAAGACGATCCACGACGAAGGCTATCTGCACCGCGATATCTCTCTGGATAACATTCAAATCCAGGACAATGGCCTGCCGGTGCTACTTGATTTTGGCTCGGCGCGTCGCACCATCGGTAATCTCTCAGACGAGACAGAGACCATGCTGCGCCCGGGCTTTGCCCCCATCGAGCAATACACCGACGACAACGAAAGCGAGCAGGGACCGTGGACGGACATTTACGCCCTCGGTGCCGTGTTGCGTACTCTGATTGTGGGCTCTCCGCCACCGGTCAGCGTGGTACGCTCGATTCAGGACACCTGTAAACCGCTGGTGGAACTGATGCCGCAGGGGTATTCCATCCCGTTGTTGCAGGCCATCGACCGTGCGCTGGCGCTGCATATGGAAGACCGCCCTCAGTCTATTGATGAGTTCGCTGCCCTGATTGAGATGCCTGTTGCAGGCATTGACGATGTGTTGACGGCCAAAAAGCCGGGCACGATGCTGGTGCCGGTGGAGGACGAGGTACCTGCTTCAGCGCTGGACTGGCGACGCTACAAAATCCCGGCGATGATTGCCGCAGGCGTGCTGGTTGGGGTTGTGACGGGGGCAGTATTGTTTGGCGGTGGCGGGCACGATGTGCCAGACCAGACGGCGCAGACACCTGCAGAGACTCGCCCGGCTGAAGCTGCCGTGCAAACGCCGGAAACGAAACCGCAAGTCGCTCAGGCGAGCGAGCAGGCTACACCGTCTGCCACGGTGGAACAAAGCCCTCCGCCGGTTGAAGCAAGCCCGATAGCGCTGGTTTATATCCGTATGCTCGACGGCGAGACGCTGAAGGTGAACGATGAGCCAAAAGCGCTGCGTCCGGCAACCAATGGCTACGCGTCGCTTAAGCTGCCAGCGGGCGAGTTTAAAATTGAGCTGGAGGGAAGCGGCAAGGCGCGTACCCAGACTCTGGATATTGCGAAGCCGGGAACCTGGCTGGTGAATCCGTAAAGATATAAACAGGTATCGCTATGGAAGTGTACGATCTTCGGAGCCAGAGGCTTCACCCAAAAGAATTTGAAAAGATTGTCTCTCCTGTTTATGCAAGGAGCGATGTAGGACGTGAGTTTATTGTGGTGCGTGGCACAGCAAATCCGTTTCACAGCATAGATGGCCTGATGTTGCGGCATCGCTTCGAATTTAATCCTAATGCGGTTTTTGATCCGCTGTATGCGCAAAATCTTCATAAAATTGAACGTTTAATTGATTCGGGCGAAGTTGTTTTAATCGATCATCGCCAGCGTACTAACGCAGCGTATCCCTTCTTTATCTCTGAATCAGGTGATTTATTTTGCGTTGATGAGGTTATGTATCATCCGGCTTTTGTGAACTACGTCATTGAGCGTTATCGTAATAATATTGTGCTTTTTGGCAAGCCGGCCCCAACGCGGGATGCGTTTGTTCCCTCTACTGCTCATTATGGTCCGGGTTACTGGAAAACTGTCGATAATGATTATCACGGCACGAAAAATGTCGTGATTATGGCAATCAACAGACTGACCAGTATGGGCGATGAGGGCCGCGTGTTTGGATCGGACGGTAAAGATTATATGAATACGTCGCGTGATAAAATTCAACACTGGACGGCATTACCTGCGGATTTGGACGGGGAGACACGTGCTCTGCTTTCTGAAAAATCAGTGATAAGACGGTACGGAGAGCAACGGTCCATCTATCAGAAATACCTTGAAAGTGATGACAATTGGGCAATAAGCGGTAAATCATGGCAATGGATACCTGGCGTCAGAGAAGAGGATTATGAATTTAAAAAATAAATTATGGTATTTCTGGGGAAGTATGGATGTTCTGGCAATCTTGCTTTATTGCGTAATTTCAGTACGGCAGGGCAGAATTCCATTTTTTTCAGATGTTATGGCTTTCAGCGGGTTATCGAATGCTGTTTCCGGCGGGGGGTATAGTGTACTGTTAACACTCTTTTTTATTTTCGATCTGCTATTGTTGCTTTCATTCATCGTCTCGGCCTGGTTTTTCTTTAAGCGAAAACCCTATGCGATAAAGTTTGCGTTTATCCAGGAAATATTTCGTTTTATTTCTTTTAGGTGCTCGGTTACATTATTTCCAATTCTGGTGAGTATATTCGGAATGTCGAGTGTTTTTTTGGGGGGGGGCTTTTTTGTTCTGTCTGAAATTCTCAAGATCTCTTCTCTTGTTTTTTTGATGAGAAAGATAAAACGTGTTCCTGTAG
Organism: Enterobacter sp. LM3; assembly: GCF_046622475.1. Taxonomy (NCBI): domain Bacteria; kingdom Pseudomonadati; phylum Pseudomonadota; class Gammaproteobacteria; order Enterobacterales; family Enterobacteriaceae; genus Enterobacter; species Enterobacter sp. LM3. The sequence goes on from NZ_JBJURN010000030.1 coordinate 22,630, forward strand.
TATAAATTACCTTAACGTCAGGTAATGTAGATGAAAGTGACTTGCTAATATGGAGATGATGTGAAGATACAGTTATCTGCTGGTCTGATGTTGGTTTTAATCTTTATGATACAAGGATGCAGACAGAATACAGATCTGAACCCAGAAGACTACTTCAGTGGTCAACAGCTTGTTATGGCTCGGGCTATTGAAAAGGGTCAGATGGATGAAGTCAAAAATCTTATTCCAGAAACCGAACTTAACAAACCCGGTCAACAGAATATGACGCTTCTCTTCTGGGCGTTGATGAATACGCTCAATGAAAAGAAAACGCAACCACGCCTGAATATTGTGACCGAACTGATAAAAGCAGGTGCCGACCCGCTTCAGCCACGACCAGCAGGAGCAAGTAGTCCTGCTGAGTTTGTGTTAACAGCAGATAGTAGTGTATGGACAAAAGCTATGCTTGAAGGGGGGCTATCTCCAGATGCAAAAGATAAAACATTTGATAAGCCAATTATTTTTCAGTCGATAAAAGCCAAAAACACTGAAACATTAAAAGTGATGCTCGATTATGGCGCAAACGTAAATACAGTTAACTCGCTGGGTAGCACATTATTATTCGAAGCGTTTGACTATCATTCATATGATCATGTCTTTCTTCTGTTAGAACGCGGGGCCAACCCGGAGATTAGGGCCGATAATGGCTGGACGATGGTGAATCAATTACAAAGGATGTTAAATTCACCTGGGAAAAGTAGCGATGAGTATGAGTTGTTAACAAAAATAAAAAATGCAGTAATTAAACATGGCGGGAAGTGGCCGCCAGAGTCGGTCAACAGAGGGATTGAGTGAATATGACCGCGAAAAATAAAATATTCTATTTTTGGGGCATTATGGATGTCATTGGCATTGTATTTTATTTAATTGGCCCATACCACTTGCTTCAGTCATGGTGGGATTCTACCGGCGGGAATTTTGGTGTCATCATCTTTATGCTGATAGCAGGAGGGGGAAACGGTTTATTGACGGGGCTTTTTTACCTCGTTTACCTTCTGTGGCCGGTTTCATTATGCTTTTCTGCCTGGTTTTTTTTCACAACGCACCGATATGCCGTCCGGTTTGCTCTGGCGCAGGAAGTACTGCGCCTGCTCACCATGAGTTGTTCGGTGACCTTGTTCCCGATGATTATAGTCGGCCTGGGAATTAGTGTTATCCCTCTCAATATCACGCTGTTCGTTTTTTCTGAAATAGTAAAAATTGGTTCGCTCATATTTGTAATGAAAAAATATTCTGCCGCGAATATCAAGTCTGACTCAGAATAGTTATTATCATCGTACGTTTATTGCCGTAATTATCTACATCGCATAAGCCATATGGATTAACGATTATGCTCAACCGAATTACCGTCCAGCTCCCGGCCGAGGGGCTACTTTTCTGGAAACTCTCCGGCCGCGAGGCGATGTCCGAGTCGTTCGCCCTGACGCTGACGCTGCTTGGCACGGATGCGCGCATTGACCGCAGCAAACTGCT
>NZ_JBJURN010000031.1:0-11165 GCF_046622475.1 Enterobacter sp. LM3
GTGAATTCATTTTTTGCACCTCATCAGTTATTTAATTTATAACCTCTGAACGTGTCTAAAACTATTAAACCACTTCAGATGCAGGCTAATGCCCGACCCGAAGCCTGAAGGAATAAGCTGAGGGTACCGCGCAGCGGCGATTTTCCTGCCGGGAGCCCGGGTTGCCAGGGCGGTGGCGGTGAACCGCCCTGGCACGTTCACCTGTATCGTCGTTACAGAGTAGCAATCAACATAAAGTGAACGGAATAACCACTACTGCTTTATGTTCCCCCTCACCCCAGCCCTCTCCCTCAAGGGAGAGGGGGTATTCTGTGCCAACCTGTAATTTGTGGGGATCCCTCAACCCACGGGGAGAGGGGACATGATTACGCGATCTGCTTCCCTTCCATCAGCCGCTGCACCAGTGGTGTCATGATTAACTCCATCGCCAGCCCCATTTTTCCACCGGGTACCACCAATGTATTCATGTGCGAAATAAACGAGCCTTGCAGCATCGCCAGCAGCCACGGGTAATCAATGCCTTCGAGATTGCGGAAATGGATAACCACAAAGCTCTCATCCAACGACGGAATGCTTTTGGCGGCGAACGGGTTGGAGGTATCCACCGTCGGCACACGCTGGAAGTTAATATGGGTACGGGAAAACTGTGGCGTCAGGAAGTTGATGTAATCTTCCATTGAGCGTACCACCGAATCCATCACCGCCTCACGCGAATGACCGCGCTCGCTGATGTCACGCGTCAGTTTCTGTATCCACTCCAGGTTAACGATCGGTACCACCCCGACCAACAGATCCACATGACGTGCGACGTCGTGCTGCGGCGTGACCACGCCACCGTGCAGCCCTTCGTAAAACAGCACGTCGGTAGGTTCCGGCAGTGGTTGCCAGGGGGTAAAGGTTCCCGGCACCTGGTTCCAGGGAACGGCTTCGTCGTAGGTATGCAGATATTTGCGGGATTGCCCTTTGCCGGTCTGGCCATATTCAAGAAAGGTTTGCTCCAGCAGACCGAAATCGTTGGCCTCCGGGCCGAAATAACTGATGTGTTTGCCGAGATCGCGCGCCTTGCGGATGGCCATGTCCATCTCCGGGCGCGTGTAGCGGTGAAAGCTGTCGCCTTCAACTTCTGCCGCCCGTAAATTCAGCTGAGCGAAAATTTTGCGAAAGGCGAGGCTGGTGGTGGTGGTGCCCGCACCACTCGAACCCGTTACGGCAATAACCGGATGTCTGGCAGACATAGCAACTCCCTGACTGGAAAGGTTTAAAGGTCAGCCGTGAAACGCGTTGCGGGGCATGATATTGACCGTTTCATGCAGTTCAGACCATACCAGCACCACGTCGCCGCTTTTGAGCTGGCGCTTTACATCGCTGACCTTTTGTTCAAGCGAACGTTCATGTTCACCATAATCGGTGCCTTCACGCAATACAAAGCTTTCAATCAGATTATCGAGCGTTTCGGGAGACAGATCCTGCCAGGGGATGATCATTTTGCACCGTCCAGATAAGCGGTTAACCAGTCAGGAATGCGCGCCTCCAGCCACATTTTCGGGCGACGTAACGTGCCGCCGACAAACCCCACGTGACCGCCATGTTCGGTCAACTGATAGTGAACGTTGTCAGGCAAAAATTCCTGCGCCGGTATTGAGTGATGATCCATGAACGGGTCATCTTTGGCATGAATGATGAGCGTCGGCTGAGTGATTTTGCTCAGCAACGGCATCGCGCTGCACTGGCGATAGTAGTCAATTGCGTCGGCAAAGCCATGAATTTTGGCGGTGATCAGGTCGTCGAACTCGCGAATACGGCGCACCTTTTTGAGCTGACGCAAGCTGACCGGCAAGGTATCCGGATAGGCCTTCAGTTTACGCGCTGCATTGGCTTTCAGCAGATTGAGCAGATAACGCTGATACACCCGGGAAAACCCTTTTTCCATATGGTAGCTGCACTGTTCCAGCATGAAGGGGGCAGAGACAATTACGGCTGCGTCCAGCGGGACCGTTTCACCCTCTTTTGCCAGCAGGCAGGCCAGCATATTTCCGCCCAGCGAATACCCTACGGCCGCCGTTGGCACCGTACCAAAGTTCTCTCTCAGCCAGTGTAAAAACCAGGTGCCGTCTTCCGTTTCACCCGAGTGGTAGATACGCTTCTGGCGATTTGGCTCGCCGCTGCATCCGCGAAAATGCATGACCACGCCGAGCCAGCCACGGTCTTTCGCGGCCTGGATTAATCCGTGCGCGTAAGGACTGTACAGACTGCCTTCCAGACCATGAAACACCACCAGGCGGGGTTTATGTCTGGCCTGCTCCGGTTCTTCGCTCCAGGCGAGATCCAAAAAGTCGCCGTCCGGCAAATCCAGGCGTTGCCAGTATGGGGTGAACTGCACCTTGCGGCGGATCAGGCGCGGCAGCATGGTCTGCAGGTGGCGATTCGCCACGCCGCGCATGGGCACAAACTCTGCGCTCTCTTCAACGGCGAGGTCGAAGTCTGATGGAATGATTTGGGTCATAACGATGCGATGCTAATTCTTGTCAGTTATTTACTATAATCGCTTCCAGTTGTTCCTGCGCATCCAGCCATGCCATCTCACACTCTTCGAGGCTGGACCTGGTTTTCGCCTGGGTTTGCAGGCAGTCAGTCAGCTCGGCTTTGCGGCTCTGGTCGTACAGTCCGCTGTCGCCCAGCTTCTCTTCAACGGTGGCGAGCCTCGCATTGAGTTTTTCCATCTCTTTTTCGAGACGGGCGATCTCTTTACGCAGCGGCTGTGTCTGGGTGCGAAGTTCCGCTTCACGGCGCTTCTGGTCTTTACGTGCCTGTGCGCTGTTGGCGTTGTCCTTCGCGGACTCTTCCGGCTGATTTTCCTGCTTTTGCACGTCCGTCAGCCACTGTTGGTAGTCTTCCAGGTCGCCGTCAAACGGTTCGACTTTACCGTCGTGGACTAAGTAGAGGTCGTCGGTGGTGGAGCGGATCAGGTGGCGATCGTGCGAGACGACAACCAGTGCGCCTTCGAACTCGATCAGCGCTTCGGTCAGTGCCTGACGCATGTCGAGATCCAGGTGGTTCGTTGGTTCATCGAGCAGCAGCAGGTTCGGGCGCTGCCAGACAATCAGTGCCAGTACCAGGCGAGCTTTTTCGCCGCCGGAGAAGCGCTCGGTGTTTTCGGTGACCTTATCGCCCTGGAAGCCAAAACCGCCGAGATAGTCGCGCAGCTTCTGCTCCATTTCCTGTGGGGCCAGCCGCGCCAGGTGCTGAATCGGGGATTCATCCGCGCGTAAAAATTCCAGCTGATGCTGGGCGAAGTAGCCAAGCTTGATGCCCTTCGCCAGCCCGATTTCACCGCTGACCGGGTTAAGCTCGCCTGCCAGCAGTTTGATCAGCGTCGATTTACCGGCACCATTACGCCCCAGCAGACCGATACGTGAACCCGGCACCAGGTTGAGCTTGATGGAGTCGAGGATGATGCGATCCCCATAGCCAGCGCTGACCTTTTCCATCTTCAGCAATGGGTTGGGCAGACTCTCCGGCTCGCGGAAATTAAAGTGGAACGGGTTATCCACGTGTGCCGGGGCAATCATCTCCATGCGTTCCAGCATCTTGATGCGGCTCTGCGCCTGTTTGGCCTTCGATGCTTTGGCCTTGAAACGGTCAACAAAGCTTTGCAGGTGTGCCACACGCTGCTGCTGGCTCTCATACATGGACTGCTGCTGAGCAAGGCGCGTCGCGCGCTGGCGCTCGAAAGAACTGTAGTTACCGGTGTACTCGAACATCGTTTGCTGTTCGATATGAATGATTTTGTCCACCACCGGGTCGAGGAAGTCGCGGTCGTGGGAGATCAGGATCAGCGTGCCCTGATAGCTTTTCAGCCACTTCTCCAGCCAAATAACCGCATCGAGATCGAGGTGGTTAGTCGGTTCATCGAGCAGCAACAGGTCGGAACGGCAGATCAGTGCCTGCGCCAGGTTAAGGCGCATACGCCAGCCGCCCGAGAAATCGCTAACCGGGCGTTCGAGCTGCTCGTTGCTAAAGCCCAGACCGTGCAGCAGGCTGGAGGCGCGGGAGCGGATAGTCCAGGCATCGATGGCATCCAGCTTGCCGTGAACGGTGGCAATCGCGTGACCGTCGTTACGCTCGTTGGCAGCATTGAGTTCCGCTTCCAGCTTACGGTATTCACGGTCGCCGTCGATAACATAGTCGAGTGCCGGTTCACTCAGCGCAGGCGTCTCCTGGTTGACCCATGCAAGCTGCCAGTTCCCGGGGAAGGTAAAGTTACCGCCATCGGCACTTATCTCGTTTTTCAGCAGCGCCAGCAGGGTGGATTTACCGCAGCCGTTTTTGCCAACCAGGCCCACTTTCTGACCCGGGTTGATGGTGGCTGTGGCGTTGTCCAGCAGGACGCGCACGCCGCGACGAATTTGTAACGAGGAAAAAACAATCATAGAAGCGCCGTATGTTCCGACTATGTTAATTTGTCATTATGATAATGTAAGGTGTGGATCATTTTCCCCACCGGGCCGTCATGGTAGCCCAAAACGACAACGATACACAAAAACAGAAACAGAACCGGGAGGGGAGTGATGTCTCAGACAGCAAAAGTGCTGCTGCTGTATGCCCATCCGGAATCTCAGGACTCGGTGGCGAACCGGGTGCTGCTTAAGCCGGCGACTCAGCTCAGCAATGTGACGGTGCACGATCTCTACGCGCACTATCCTGATTTCTTTATCGATATTCCCCATGAACAGGAACTGCTGCGCCAGCATGACGTGATTGTGTTCCAGCATCCGCTCTATACCTACAGCTGTCCGGCATTGCTGAAAGAGTGGCTGGACCGCGTGTTAAGCCGGGGTTTCTCCAGCGGAGTGGGGGGCAACCAGCTGGCGGGAAAGTACTGGCGTAGCGTCATTACCACCGGTGAGCCAGAGAGCGCTTACCGCTATGACGGGCTGAACCGTTATCCGATGAGCGATATCCTGCGGCCATTCGAACTGACGGCGGCGATGTGCCGTATGCACTGGATGAGCCCGATTATTATCTACTGGGCGCGACGTCAGGATCCAAAGGAGCTGGCAAGTCATGCCCGGGCCTATGGCGAATGGCTGGCATCGCCGATCCCGACAGGAGGTCGCTGATGGAAGGATCGAACCTGCTGCTGGCGGGCGTGCTCTTTTTATTTGCCGCCGTGGTGGCCGTACCGCTGGCGTCGCGTATTGGCATCGGTGCGGTGCTCGGGTATTTGCTGGCGGGAATTGCGATTGGCCCCTGGGGGCTTGGGTTTATCAGTGATGTGGATGAAATTCTCCACTTCTCCGAGCTGGGCGTGGTGTTCCTGATGTTCATCATCGGCCTTGAGCTGAATCCGTCTAAATTGTGGCAGCTCCGGCGTTCCATTTTTGGTGTGGGTGCGGCACAGGTGCTGTTCAGTGCCACCATTCTGGCTGGTCTGTTGATGCTGACTGATTTCGCCTGGCAGGCGGCGGTGATTGGTGGGATAGGTCTCGCAATGTCCTCGACGGCGATGGCACTGCAGCTGATGCGTAACAAAGGGATGAACCGCAGTGAGGCGGGTCAGTTGGGTTTTTCGGTACTGCTGTTCCAGGATCTGGCGGTGATCCCGGCGCTGGCGTTGGTACCACTGCTGGCGGGTTCAGGCGGCGATCATTTCGACTGGGTGAAAGTCTCCATGAAGGTGCTGGCCTTTGCCGGGATGCTGATTGGCGGACGTTTTTTACTGCGCCCGGTGTTCCGTTTTATTGCTGCGTCTGGCGTGCGCGAGGTGTTTACCGCCGCGACGTTGCTGCTGGTGCTCGGTTCGGCGCTGTTTATGGATGCGCTGGGGCTGTCGATGGCGCTCGGTACGTTCATCGCTGGGGTGTTGCTTGCCGAGAGTGAATATCGTCATGAGCTGGAGATTGCCATTGATCCGTTTAAAGGGCTGCTGTTAGGACTGTTCTTTATTTCGGTGGGCATGGCGCTCAATCTCGGCGTGCTCTATACCCATCTGCTGTGGGTGGCCGTGAGCGTTGCGGTGCTGATGGCGGTTAAAACACTGGTGTTGTATGTACTGGCACGCATTTACGGGCTGCGTAGCTCAGAGAGAATGCAGTTTGCCAGCGTGTTAAGCCAGGGGGGAGAATTTGCGTTCGTGCTGTTCTCCACGGCATCGTCCCAGAAGCTGTTCAAAGATGACCAGATGGCGCTGCTGCTGGTGACGGTCACGCTGTCGATGATGGCCACGCCGCTGTTGATGAAGCTGGTGGATAAACTGCTGTCGCGGCGGTTTAACCCGGCAGAAGACGAAGATGAAACCCCGTGGGTGGAAGATGATAAGCCTCAGGTGATTGTCGTGGGTTTTGGCCGCTTCGGACAGGTGATTGGGCGTTTATTGATGGCGAACAAAATGCGTATCACGGTGCTGGAACGTGATATCAGCGCGGTAAACCTGATGCGAAAATATGGCTACAAGGTTTACTACGGTGATGCGACGCAACTTGAACTGTTGCGTTCCGCCGGGGCTGAAGCGGCAGAATCCATCGTCATTACCTGTAATGATCCAGAAGATACGATGAAGCTGGTGGAGTTGTGTCAGCAGCATTTCCCGCACCTGCATATTCTGGCGCGCGCACGGGGACGTGTGGAAGCTCACGAACTTTTGCAGGCGGGTGTGAAACACTTCTCCCGCGAGACGTTTTCCAGTGCGCTGGAACTGGGGCGCAAGGCGCTGATTTCGCTGGGCATGCATCCCCATCAGGCCCAGCGTGCGCAGATGCATTTTCGCAGGCTCGATATGCGGATGTTGCGTGAACTGATGCCGGTGCATACCGACACGGCGCAGATTTCTCGTGTGCGGGAAGCGCGTCGTGAGCTGGAAGAGATTTTCCAGCGCGAGATGCAACAGGAACGACGCCAGCTGGATGGCTGGGATGAATTTGAATAAAGGGTAACGAAAGATGGCTGTACGTAAACGCTTTATCGCGGGTGCAAAGTGCCCGACCTGCCAGGCGCAAGACACGCTGGCCATGTGGCGTGAAAATAATATTGATGTTGTTGAGTGTGTTAAGTGTGGTCACCAGATGCGTGAAGCCGACAAGGAAGCTCGCGATCACGTTCGCAAAGAAGAGCAAGTGATCGGCATTTTTCATCCGGACTAGCGATATGCCCTGAGTTTTTTTAAGCTAAAGGGTACACAGGTGCAGATTTCCGCTACAATCTGCGCCAGCAATTTTCCCACGCTCAGGAGATATCATGAAAGTAGCAAAAGACCTGGTGGTCAGCCTGGCCTATCAGGTACGTACAGAAGACGGTGTGTTGGTTGATGAGTCTCCGGTGAGTGCGCCGCTGGACTACCTGCATGGTCACGGTTCCCTGATTTCCGGCCTGGAAACCGCGCTGGAAGGTCATGAAGTTGGCGACAAATTTGACGTTGCTGTAGGCGCGAACGACGCTTACGGTCAGTACGACGACAACCTGGTTCAGCGCGTTCCTAAAGACGTGTTCATGGGCGTTGACGAACTGCAGGTTGGCATGCGTTTCCTGGCTGAAACTGACCAGGGTCCTGTGCCGGTTGAAATCACAGAAGTTGAAGACGACCACGTTGTGGTTGACGGCAACCACATGCTGGCTGGCCAGAACCTGAAGTTCAACGTAGAAGTTGTGGCTATCCGTGAAGCAACCGAAGAAGAACTGGCTCATGGCCACGTTCACGGTGCGCACGGTCACGATCATGACCACGATCACGGCCACGATGGCTGCTGCGGTGGTCACGGCCACGATCACGACCATGCTCACGAGCACGGTAAAGGTGGTTGCGGTAACGGCGGCTGCGGTTGCCACTAATACCCGTCGTCTTTCAAGCCGCAGGTGTGTTGGCTGCGCTTTCAAACCCCGGTCACATAGTTATCTATGCTCCCGGGGATTTTCAAGCTTGCCGCCTTCCAGCGACTCGAAATCCATAGGGTATTTGTAGGTCCGGTAAGCTTCGCGCCACCGGGCACAAAAAAAGCGGGATAATCCCGCTTTTTTTACGCCTCAGTAATGAGGTGGTGGCGTCTCTTCTGACTGAGAGGCAATGTTAGAGGGCTGCGTAGCCTTCAGCTTTTCGGTTAACAAACGCATGTGATCCCGCAGTTTTGCCATTTCAAGCTCGTGCGCGGTCACGGTCTGGTTAAGCTCTTCGATGGTGATGTCCTGAAAAGCCAGGCGGCTTTCCAGCTCAGCCAGTCTCGCTTCGATCAATGTGTCCTTCATCATTCACCTCGTCTATTTCTGATTCGCCATAATGGGCCAGCGGCGGCGAAGTTTAACTGAGTTTATCCTGAAGTACAGTATCCATCCCATTGGCAAGAAACTTATTTAAACAAAAATAGTCTTAAAAGTGGCGATAATCGGGGGTGTCTGTCTGTAGATTTCTTCCGCAACGTTTTATAGTACGTAACTCATTTACGTTTAATGCTGGGGTGAGAGTCCCCAGGCCCTGGAGATATGGATGAAATCACTGTTTAAAGTAACGCTGCTGGCGACGACGATGGCTGTTGCGCTGAATGCGCCGCTGTCTTTCGCAGCTGACACTGCTGCGAAGCCTGCTGCGACTGCAGACAGCAAAGCGGCGTTCAAAAATGACGACCAGAAATCCGCCTATGCACTTGGCGCATCTCTGGGACGTTACATGGAAAACTCTCTGAAAGAACAAGAGAAACTGGGCATCAAACTGGATAAAGCTCAGCTGATCGCGGGTGTTCAGGATGCGTTTGCTGATAAGAGCAAACTGTCTGACCAGGACATCGAGCAGACTCTGCAGGCGTTTGAAGCGCGCGTGAAAGGTGCTGCCCAGACCAAGATGGAAGCTGATGCAAAAGACAACGAAGCAAAAGGCAAAGCCTACCGCGATACTTTTGCTAAAGAGAAGGGCGTAAAAACCTCCTCTACTGGCCTGGTGTATAAAGTCGAGAAAGAAGGTACCGGTGACGCACCAAAAGACAGCGATACTGTTGTGGTTAACTACAAAGGTACGCTGATCGACGGTAAAGAGTTCGATAACTCTTACACCCGTGGTGAACCTCTTTCCTTCCGTCTGGACGGTGTTATCCCGGGCTGGACTGAAGGTCTGAAGAACATCAAGAAAGGCGGTAAGATCAAGCTGGTCATCCCACCAGATCTGGCTTATGGCAAAACCGGCGTTCCGGGTATCCCTGCAAACTCTACGCTGGTCTTCGACGTAGAACTGCTGGACATCAAGCCAGCGCCAAAAGCGGATGCTAAAGCAGAAGCGCCTGCAGACGAGAAAGCTGCAGCAGACACCAAGAAGTAATGTCGTGAAAACCGCCGCCTTAAAGGCGGCGGTTTTTTTTATTGTGGGGCAGATATAATTAACACTGGAAAGCGTTACACACGCTGTATTAATTTAGTTGTCCGTGTAGATAATGAGCCTGCCCTGAAAACGTAACGACAGGCTCCTGAAAAGGAGTGTTTTTTTCATGTCCAGGTCGCTTTTAACCAACGAAACCAGTGAACTTGATTTGCTGGATCAACGTCCTTTCGACCAGACCGATTTCGATATTCTGAAATCCTACGAAGCGGTGGTGGACGGGTTAGCGATGCTCATTGGGTCCCACTGCGAAATCGTATTGCACTCCCTGCAGGATCTGAAGTGTTCCGCCATCCGCATTGCTAATGGTGAGCATACTGGCCGTAAAATTGGTTCGCCAATCACCGACCTTGCATTGCGTATGTTGCATGACATGACTGGCGCGGACAGCAGCGTCTCCAAATGTTATTTCACCCGCGCCAAAAGCGGCGTGCTGATGAAATCCGAAACCATCGCGATTCGAAACCGCGAACACCGTGTGATTGGGCTGCTGTGCATCAACATAAACCTTGATGTGCCATTCTCGCAAATCATGAGTACCTTTATTCCACCAGAAACGCCGGACGTCGGATCTTCTGTTAACTTTGCGTCCTCCGTGGAAGATCTCGTGACCCAGACGCTCGAGTTCACCATTGAAGAAGTGAATGCCGATCGCAACGTCTCGAACAACGCCAAAAATCGTCAGATCGTGCTGAACCTCTACGAGAAAGGCATTTTCGACATTAAAGATGCCATCAACCAGGTGGCCGATCGTCTGAATATCTCCAAGCATACGGTCTACCTCTACATTCGCCAGTTCAAAAGTGGTGATTTCCTGGGGCAAGACAAGTAATGCGTTTTGCGTTAATGGTGACAGGCCCGGCGTATGGCACTCAGCAGGCCAGCAGCGCGCTGCAGTTTGCTCATGCGCTCCTGGAGGCTGGACACGAACTGGTGAGCGTCTTCTTCTATCGGGAAGGGGTGTATAACGCGAACCAGTTTACGTCACCGGCGAGCGATGAGTTTGACCTCGTGCGTGCGTGGCAGGCATTAAACGAAAAGCAGGGCGTTGAGCTGCATATCTGCGTGGCGGCGGCATTGCGTCGCGGCGTGACGGATACGACAGAGGCTGCCCGTCTCGGCCTGTCCGGGGCCAATTTACAGCCTGGCTTTTCATTAAGTGGTCTGGGGGCGCTGGCACAGGCTGCGCTAACCTGCGACAGAGTGGTGCAATTCTGATGAAGCGTGTAGCGTTTGTTTTTACCTCTGCTCCGCACGGTAGTGCGTCGGGCAGAGAAGGGCTGGATGCACTGCTCGCGACTTCTGCATTAACCGAAGATATCGGCGTTTTCTTTTTAGGAGACGGGGTGTTTCAGCTTTTGGCAGGACAACAGCCTCAGGCAATCCTTGCTCGTGATTACATCGCGACGTTTAAAGTGCTTCCGCTTTACGATATCGAAAACATCTATCTGTGTGCCGACTCTCTGGCTGCGCGCGGGTTAAAAGATAATACGCCTTTCGTTCTGGACGTGACGATCCTGGCGTCTGACGCACTGCGTGAACAACTTTCTCACTACGACACTGTTCTGACTTTCTGAGGCTGCCATGCTCCACACCCTGAGCCGTTCTCCGTGGCAATGTGATATCGACGCATTACTGAGCATGTTGTGCGAAGGTGATGACCTGCTGCTGATTCAGGATGGCGTTCTTGCTGCACTCGAAGGCAGCCGTTTCGTTGAAATCCTCATTAATGCCCCCATAACGGTCTCTGCGCTGAAAGACGATCTTGATGCGCGGGGGCTGGCTGGTCAAATTTCAGCCAAAATTGACGTGG
>NZ_JBJURN010000031.1:11867-14728 GCF_046622475.1 Enterobacter sp. LM3
AAATTCGGATCAGAACTGCTGGCAAAATTTGTAAATATCCTGATGGTAGATGGTAAAAAATCTACTGCAGAAGCAATCGTATACAGCGCGCTTGAGACCCTGGCTCAGCGTTCTGGTAAAAATGAACTGGAAGCTTTCGAAGTCGCTCTCGACAACGTTCGCCCAACTGTAGAAGTTAAGTCCCGCCGCGTTGGTGGTTCTACTTATCAGGTTCCAGTTGAAGTTCGTCCGGTTCGTCGTAATGCCCTGGCAATGCGTTGGATCGTTGAAGCTGCTCGTAAACGCGGTGATAAATCCATGGCTCTGCGTCTGGCGAACGAACTTTCTGATGCTGCAGACAACAAAGGTACTGCAGTTAAGAAACGTGAAGACGTTCACCGTATGGCAGAAGCCAACAAGGCGTTCGCACACTACCGTTGGTAATCCCTTCGGAGTATTAGTCACCAGGCGGGCGCTTCAGAGAAGCCGCCCGCTCTGGGTAACTTAACTGAACGCCTAAAGATATAAACGAGGAATCAAATGGCTCGTACAACACCCATCGCACGCTACCGTAACATCGGTATCAGTGCGCACATCGACGCCGGTAAGACCACGACTACCGAACGTATTCTGTTCTACACCGGTGTAAACCACAAAATCGGTGAAGTTCATGACGGCGCAGCCACCATGGACTGGATGGAACAGGAGCAGGAGCGTGGTATTACTATCACCTCCGCAGCGACTACTGCATTCTGGTCAGGTATGGCTAAGCAGTACGAACCGCACCGCGTAAACATCATCGACACCCCGGGCCACGTTGACTTCACCATCGAAGTAGAACGTTCCATGCGTGTTCTTGACGGTGCGGTAATGGTTTACTGCGCAGTTGGTGGTGTTCAGCCACAGTCTGAAACCGTATGGCGTCAGGCGAACAAATATAAAGTTCCACGCATCGCGTTCGTTAACAAAATGGACCGTATGGGTGCTAACTTCCTGAAAGTTGTTGGTCAGATCAAAACCCGTCTGGGCGCGAACCCTGTTCCGCTGCAGCTGGCGATTGGTGCTGAAGAAGGCTTCACCGGCGTTATCGACCTGGTGAAAATGAAAGCCATCAACTGGAACGATGCAGACCAGGGCGTTACCTTCGAATACGAAGATATCCCAGCTGCAATGCAGGATCTGGCTGACGAATGGCACCAGAACCTGATCGAATCCGCAGCTGAAGCTTCTGAAGAGCTGATGGAAAAATACCTGGGTGGCGAAGAACTGACTGAAGAAGAGATCAAAAAAGCTCTGCGTCAGCGTGTTCTGAACAACGAAATCATCCTGGTAACCTGTGGTTCTGCGTTCAAGAACAAAGGTGTTCAGGCGATGCTGGATGCGGTAGTTGACTACCTGCCATCCCCGGTTGACGTTCCTGCGATCAACGGCATCCTGGACGACGGTAAAGATACTCCGGCTGAGCGTCACGCAAGTGATGAAGAGCCGTTCTCTGCGCTGGCGTTCAAAATTGCTACCGACCCATTCGTGGGTAACCTGACCTTCTTCCGCGTTTACTCTGGTGTGGTTAACTCCGGTGACACCATCCTGAACTCCGTGAAAGCGGCGCGTGAACGTTTTGGCCGTATCGTACAGATGCACGCTAACAAACGTGAAGAGATCAAAGAAGTTCGTGCGGGCGACATCGCTGCAGCTATCGGTCTGAAAGACGTGACTACTGGTGACACCCTGTGTGACCAGGATCACCCGATCATTCTGGAGCGTATGGAATTCCCTGAGCCGGTAATCTCCATCGCGGTTGAACCAAAAACCAAAGCTGACCAGGAAAAAATGGGTCTGGCTCTGGGCCGTCTGGCAAAAGAAGACCCATCATTCCGCGTATGGACTGATGAAGAATCTAACCAGACCATCATCGCAGGTATGGGTGAACTGCACCTGGACATCATCGTTGACCGTATGAAGCGTGAATTCAACGTTGAAGCTAACGTGGGTAAACCTCAGGTTGCTTACCGCGAAGCGATTCGTGCGAAAGTTACCGATGTTGAAGGTAAACACGCTAAGCAGTCTGGTGGTCGCGGCCAGTACGGTCACGTTGTGATCGACATGTACCCACTGGAGCCGGGCTCTAACCCGAAAGGTTACGAGTTCATCAACGACATCAAAGGTGGTGTAATTCCTGGCGAATACATCCCAGCCGTTGATAAAGGCATCCAGGAACAGCTGAAAGCGGGCCCTCTGGCTGGCTATCCAGTTGTTGACATGGGTGTTCGTCTGCACTTCGGTTCTTACCACGACGTTGACTCCTCTGAACTGGCGTTTAAACTGGCTGCGTCTATTGCCTTTAAAGAAGGCTTTAAGAAAGCAAAACCAGTTCTGCTTGAGCCAATCATGAAGGTTGAAGTAGAAACTCCTGAAGAGAACACCGGTGACGTTATCGGTGACTTGAGCCGTCGTCGCGGTATGCTGCGTGGTCAGGAATCTGAAGTAACTGGCGTTAAGATCCACGCTGAAGTTCCACTGTCTGAAATGTTCGGATATGCAACTCAGCTGCGTTCTCTGACCAAAGGTCGTGCATCATACACTATGGAATTCCTGAAGTATGATGATGCGCCTAACAACGTTGCTCAGGCCGTTATTGAAGCCCGTGGTAAGTAATCCACAGGATTAAAACCTAAGTCCCGTGCTCTCTCCAAAGGGGAGAGCACTATAGTAAGGAATATAGCCGTGTCTAAAGAAAAATTTGAACGTACAAAACCGCACGTCAACGTTGGTACTATCGGCCACGTTGACCATGGTAAAACTACCCTGACCGCTGCAATCACTACCGTTCTGGCAAAAACCTACGGTGGTTCTGCTCGTGCATTCGACCAGATCGATAACGC
>NZ_JBJURN010000032.1:0-10747 GCF_046622475.1 Enterobacter sp. LM3
ATCACCATAGGTAAAGGATGTTAAAAAGTGTTCACCATGTCCCCGAACACCTGTCTACCATGTCCCCGGACCGTACAGGGGGCGAGGGGATGGTTTTCTCCCTCTCCCTCAGGGAGAGGGCCGGGGTGAGGGCAATTTCCCCTCAAAATCCCGCTTCACTATCTCCAGCGCCTTCAGCACCGTCTCCGCCGGGATGTCATGATTCTCCAGCAGCATGATTAAATCGACGGCCAGTTTGACCTCGTCGGGTGCATTTTCCAGTGACATCTGTGTGGCTCCTTTTAACGGGTCAGGCGTTCAATCACGCGTTCGATTTCATCCAGCGCCTGCCGACAGCGATTGATTCGACCTTCCAGTGCGCTAATTTCCCGCATTAATAACTGCTGTTCTTCCAGCGTTTCGCTGGTGTTCAGGCGCGTTTCTCGCTCACGCTTCATCTCAAACAGACGACGTTCGAACTCCTGGTGCTCCAGCCGCTTGCGCTGCCATTTGCCGAGCCCCGGTGATGCACTGTCCCAGGCACGCAGCGGCCAGGTGGCAATTTCGCGGTGCAGGGCGGAGATCTGCCCGGTGAGATGTTCCGCAAGCCAGGCCACCTGTTCCTGATTTTCGCTCTCTACCGCGTGGCGAAGCTCGTCGAGATGGGTCTGCGCTTCAGCAAGATAATCCTGGATTAACGTACTGCGGGTGCGGAAAAGCTGTCGATCAAAGCGCGGTTTCAGCGTGGCGTGCCCCATCAGCGGTGTAGCCTGCGCCCGCAGAGCAGTCAGCTGGTTTTGCAGCGTCTCAAGAAGCAAGGCTGTTTTCAATGCGCTCTCCAGTGGTAAAGTAGCCGTTCAGTTTGATAACGATTCGCATTATGCAGCGTACTATTTTAATCATCATTGGCTGGCTCGCGGTAGTGCTTGGCACGCTGGGTGTCGTTTTGCCCTTACTGCCGACCACGCCGTTTATCCTGCTGGCGGCCTGGTGCTTTGCCCGCTCGTCGCCGCGCTTTCACCACTGGCTGCTGTACCGTTCGTGGTTTGGCGGTTATCTGCGCCACTGGCAAAAACACCGGGCAATGCCGCCTGGAGCCAAACCGCGTGCGATTGCCGTTATTCTTATCACCTTTGCCATTTCATTATGGCTGGTGAAAATGATGTGGGTGCGCATCCTGCTGTTGGCGATCCTGGCCTGCCTGCTGATTTTCATGTGGCGGATCCCCGTGGTTGATGAAAAGCAACAAAAGCACTGATGCCTTATAATGGCTGTTGCAATTATTGCGCACAGACAGTAAATTCGACCGTTTTCGAGCACAGGTGCGCCTGGTTAAAGGTTATACAATTGTTACCTTGGCCGACTTTTTGCGCACTGTGAGTCACACTGTTTTATTTAGGCACAAACCGATGACCGCAACTGCACAGCAGCTTGAATATCTGAAAAACAGCATCCAAAGCATCCAGGACTACCCAAAACCTGGCATTCTTTTCCGTGATGTCACCAGCTTGCTGGAAGACCCGAAAGCGTACTCGCTCAGCATTGAACTGCTGGTAGCGCGTTATAAAAACGCCGGGATCACCAAAGTAGTAGGTACCGAAGCCCGCGGCTTCCTGTTTGGCGCACCGGTTGCGCTGGCACTGGGCGTAGGCTTTGTGCCGGTACGTAAACCGCGTAAGCTGCCGCGTGAAACCATCGCTGAAGTTTACGAGCTGGAATACGGTACCGATCAGCTGGAAATCCACGTAGATGCCATCAAACCGGGCGATAAAGTGCTGGTGGTTGACGATCTGCTGGCGACCGGTGGCACCATCGAAGCGACCGTGAAGCTGATCCGTCGTCTGGGTGGTGAAGTCAGCGATGCGGCCTTCATCATCAACCTGTTCGATCTGGGTGGCGAACAGCGCCTGGCGAAACACGGTGTTACCAGCTACAGCCTGGTGCCTTTCCCGGGTCATTGATCCCGGTTTTCACAACCTCGCTCAACGGGTGAGGTTGTGATAGCATTCCCCTCCATAAATTCACCTTCCAGCGTTGCAGAGCCTGCCCATGAGTTATCAGGTGTTAGCCCGTAAATGGCGACCACAAACCTTTGCTGACGTTGTCGGTCAGGAACATGTGCTGACGGCCCTGGCGAATGGCTTGTCGCTAGGTCGCATTCATCACGCCTATCTTTTCTCCGGCACTCGCGGCGTCGGTAAAACCTCTATTGCCCGTTTACTGGCAAAAGGTCTGAACTGCGAAACCGGGATCACCGCGACGCCGTGTGGCGTGTGTGATAACTGCCGTGAAATTGAGCAGGGCCGCTTTGTCGACCTGATCGAAATCGACGCCGCCTCACGCACCAAAGTTGAAGATACCCGCGATCTGCTGGACAACGTGCAGTATGCCCCGGCGCGTGGCCGCTTCAAGGTCTACCTGATCGATGAAGTACACATGCTGTCGCGCCACAGCTTCAACGCCCTGCTCAAAACGCTGGAAGAGCCGCCTGCACATGTGAAATTCCTGCTGGCGACTACCGATCCGCAAAAGCTACCGGTCACCATTCTGTCGCGCTGCCTGCAGTTCCATCTTAAGGCGCTGGACGTTGAACAGATCCGCGCTCAGCTTGAACATATTCTCAACGAAGAGAAAATTGTCCACGAACCGCGCGCTCTGCAACTGCTGGCACGTGCGGCAGACGGCAGCCTGCGTGATGCGTTAAGCCTTACCGATCAGGCGATAGCCAGCGGTGACGGCAAACTCTCGACCGATGCAGTCAGCGCTATGCTTGGCACGCTGGACGACGATCAGGCGCTGTCCCTCATCGAAGCGATGATTGCCGCCAACGGTGAGCGTGTGATGTCGCTGGTTAACGCGGCAGCTGCCCGTGGTGTCGAATGGGAAGCGCTGCTGGTCGAGATGCTCAGCCTGCTGCACCGCGTGGCAATGCTGCAGCTTTCTCCGTCAGCCATCGGCGCAGATATGGCGGCCATCGAACAGCGGATGCGTGAACTTGCCCGCACCGTGCCGCCTGCTGACGTTCAGCTTTACTATCAGACGCTGCTGATTGGCCGCAAAGAGTTACCGTTCGCGCCAGACCGCCGCATGGGCGTCGAAATGACCCTGCTGCGCGCGCTGGCGTTCCATCCGCGGATGCCGCTGCCCGAACCGGAAGTACCACGGCACTCTTTTGCCCCTGCAGCACCCGCTACGGTGATGCCGCCTCAACAGGTGCTACCGCAGCCGACGCCACCACCGCCACAAAATGTGCCGCTGTCGGATGCCACCAGTTCGGTGCTTGCCGCGCGAAGCCAGTTACAACGTGCGCAGGGAGCAACCAAACCAAAAAAGAGTGAACCGGCAGCGCCAGGAAGAGCGCGGCCGGTAAACAACGCCGCGCTTGAACGACTGGCCTCGGTAACGGAGCGTGTACAGTCGCGCCCGGCACCGTCCGCGCTTGAGCAAAAAGCCCCGGTGAAAGAAGAGGCTTACCGCTGGAAGGCGACCACCATCATCGAAGAGGTGAAAGAAGAGGTCGCCACGCCGAAAGCGCTGAAAAAGGCGCTGGAGCATGAAAAAACGCCGGAGCTTGCAGCGAAGCTCGCTGAAGAGTCCATTGAGCGTGACGCCTGGGCCGCTGAGGTCAGCCAATTGCATCTGCCGAAGCTGGTGGAGCAGGTTGCGCTGAACGCCTGGAAAGAGCAGGAGGGCAACACGATTTGCCTGCACCTGCGTCCGGGCCAGCGGCATCTGAATTCCCCGGGCGCGCAAAAAGCGCTGGCTGAGGCACTCGCCACATTACAGGGTGCGCCGGTTGAATTGACTATCATTGAAGATGATAATCCGGCGGTGCGCACGCCACTGGAGTGGCGGCAGGCCATTTATGAAGAAAAACTCGCGCTCGCGCGTGAGTCGATTATTGCGGATAACAACATTCAGACTCTGCGTCGGTTCTTCGATGCCGATCTGGATGAAGAGAGTATTCGCCCCATTTGATCGTGAGTCTGACTTACGGTTGTAATCATTAAACGTGAAAAAAGAGAGAAGCCTATGTTTGGTGGAAAAGGCGGTCTGGGTGGCCTGATGAAGCAGGCTCAGCAGATGCAGGAAAAAATGCAGAAGATGCAGGAAGAGATTGCTCAGCTGGAAGTCACGGGTGAATCCGGTGCCGGTCTGGTCAAAGTGACCATCAACGGTGCGCACAACTGCCGCCGCGTTGAGATCGACCCAAGCCTGCTCGAAGACGACAAAGAGATGCTGGAAGATCTGGTTGCTGCCGCGTTTAACGATGCTGCGCGCCGTATCGACGAAACCCAGAAAGAGAAAATGGCTTCTGTTTCCAGCGGTATGCAACTGCCGCCGGGCTTCAAGATGCCATTCTGATGCAAACCAGTCCGCTGCTCACGCAGTTAATGGAAGCACTGCGCTGCCTGCCGGGCGTTGGCCCGAAGTCGGCGCAGCGCATGGCGTTTACGCTATTGCAGCGCGACCGCAGCGGCGGGATGCGCCTGGCGCAGGCTTTGACCCGCGCCATGTCAGAAATTGGTCACTGTGCGGATTGCCGTACTTTTACCGAGCAGGACGTGTGTGACATCTGCTCGAATCCGCGTCGTCAGGAAAATGGTCAGATTTGTGTGGTGGAGAGTCCGGCGGACATCTACGCCATTGAACAGACCGGGCAGTTTTCTGGCCGCTATTTCGTGCTGATGGGGCATCTCTCCCCGCTGGACGGTATCGGTCCGGACGATATTGGTCTTGACCGCCTTGAACAGCGTCTGGGATCGGAAACGATCAACGAGGTGATCCTCGCCACCAACCCGACGGTGGAAGGGGAGGCAACCGCCAACTACATTGCTGAGCTGTGCGCGGAGTCAGGCGTTGACGCCAGCCGTATCGCCCACGGCGTGCCGGTAGGGGGTGAGCTGGAGATGGTGGACGGTACCACGCTGTCGCACTCTCTGGCCGGACGCCACAAGATTACTTTCTGACCAAACGGAGGTTGCCCCGGTGACCTCCGCTTGAAAATTCACTCCTTTATCCCCATCTCTCACTCAACGTTTTAAAACCCCATTAAATGGCATTGTTGAGGTCGACTTAGATGAAAGGACAAGAAACCCGTGGTTTCCAGTCAGAAGTAAAACAGCTTCTGCACCTGATGATCCATTCCCTGTATTCCAATAAAGAAATCTTCCTGCGTGAGCTGATTTCCAACGCCTCGGATGCGGCGGACAAGCTGCGCTTCCGCGCGCTGTCTAATCCGGATCTGTACGAAGGCGACGGCGAACTGCGCGTGCGCGTCTCTTTTAATAAAGAGAACCGTACGCTGACCATCGCCGATAACGGCATTGGTATGAACCGCGACGAGGTGATCGACCACCTCGGGACTATCGCCAAATCCGGCACCAAAGCGTTCCTCGAATCTATGGGTTCTGACCAGGCGAAAGACAGCCAGCTGATTGGTCAGTTCGGCGTGGGCTTCTACTCGGCGTTCATCGTGGCAGACAAAGTCACTGTGCGCACCCGTGCGGCAGGTGAAAGTGCGGAAAACGGCGTATTCTGGGAATCTCAGGGCGAAGGTGACTACACCGTTGCGGACATCACCAAAGCGGATCGCGGTACTGAAATCACCCTCCATCTGCGCGAAGGCGAAGATGATTTCCTGAATGACTGGCGTGTACGCTCAATCATCAGCAAATACTCCGATCACATTGCGCTGCCGGTTGAGATTGAAAAACAGGAAGAGAACGACGGTGAAACGGTTGTCTCCTGGGAGAAGATCAACAAGGCACAGGCGCTGTGGACGCGCAACAAGTCTGAAATCAAAGACGACGAATACAACGAATTCTACAAGCACATCGCCCACGACTTTACCGACCCGCTGACCTGGAGCCACAACCGCGTGGAAGGTAAGCAGGAGTACACCAGCCTGCTGTACATCCCGGCACAGGCACCGTGGGATATGTGGAACCGCGATCACAAGCACGGTCTGAAGCTGTACGTGCAACGCGTGTTCATTATGGACGACGCTGAGCAGTTCATGCCGAACTATCTGCGTTTCACCCGTGGCCTCATCGACTCTAACGATCTGCCGCTGAACGTCTCCCGTGAAATCCTGCAGGACAGCACCGTTACCCGCAACCTGCGTAACGCGCTGACCAAACGTACGCTGCAGATGCTGGAAAAACTGGCGAAAGACGACGCGGAAAAATACCAGACCTTCTGGAAACAGTTCGGCCTGGTGCTGAAAGAAGGCCCGGCGGAAGACTCGGCTAACGTTGAAGCTATCGCTAAGCTGCTGCGCTTTGCCTCCACGCACACTGACTCTTCCGAGCAAAATGTGTCGCTGGAAGCGTATATCTCCCGCATGAAAGACGGGCAGGAGAAAATCTACTACATCACCGCAGACAGCTACGCTGCGGCGAAGAGCAGCCCGCACCTGGAGCTGCTGCGTAAGAAAGGCATTGAAGTGCTGCTGCTTTCTGACCGCATCGACGAGTGGATGATGAACTACCTGACCGAGTTCGACGGTAAAACCTTCCTGTCCGTTGCCAAAGCTGACGAGTCCATCGACAAGCTGGCGGATGACGTGGATGAAACCGCGAAAGAGGCCGAGAAGGCGCTGGAGCCGTTCGTTGAGCGCGTGAAAACCCTGCTGGGCGACCGCGTGAAAGAGGTGCGTTTCACCCACCGTCTGACCGACACCCCGGCGATTGTGACCACTGACGCCGATGAAATGGGCACTCAAATGGCAAAACTGTTCGCGGCTGCGGGCCAGGCAATGCCAGAAGTGAAATACATCTTCGAGCTGAACCCGGATCATCCGCTGGTGAAGCGTGCGGCAGATACCCAGGACGAAGCTCACTTCGCCGAGTGGGTTGAGCTGCTGCTGGATCAGTCCCTGCTGGCCGAGCGTGGCACGCTGGAAGATCCTAACCAGTTCATTAAGCGCGTGAATGCGCTGCTGTTGGCGTAACTGACCACACCTCCCCTGGTCTTCTCCCTTTCTCTGTGGGAGAGGGCCGGGGTGAGGGCACCAGACCGTACTCTCCCAAATTATCTCCCCCATTAACCGTTTCAGCCGTCCCGCCTTCCTTGAGCGATGCCCATTCTGGTGGTATTGTTTAGCGCTTTTTGAAAAATTGAACCAACTTTTGAGGGGATTTTCGCAATGCGTATTATTCTGCTTGGCGCTCCGGGCGCGGGTAAAGGAACTCAGGCTCAGTTCATCATGGAGAAATACGGTATTCCGCAAATCTCCACTGGTGACATGCTGCGCGCCGCTGTTAAATCTGGCTCCGAGCTGGGTAAACAAGCAAAAGACATCATGGACGCAGGCAAACTGGTAACCGACGAGCTGGTTATTGCTCTGGTTAAAGAGCGCATTGCTCAGGAAGATTGCCGTAACGGTTTCCTGTTGGACGGCTTCCCGCGCACTATCCCACAGGCTGATGCCATGAAAGAAGCGGGCATCAACGTTGACTACGTACTGGAGTTCGATGTGCCAGACGAGCTGATCGTTGACCGTATCGTAGGCCGCCGTGTACACGCTGCCTCTGGCCGCGTTTACCACATCAAATTCAACCCACCTAAGGTTGAAGGCAAAGACGACGTGACTGGCGAAGAGCTGACCACCCGTAAAGATGACCAGGAAGAGACCGTGCGTAAACGTCTGGTGGAATACCATCAGATGACGGCACCACTGATCGGCTACTACTCTAAAGAAGCTGAAGTGGGCAACACAAAATACGCGAAAGTAGACGGTACCCAGGCCGTTGCTGACGTTCGTGCAGAGCTGGAAAAAATCCTCGGCTAATTGCATCTTTCTCACCCGGGAACGGGTGAGAAAAATTCTCATCTCACCTATTACAGCAATGGGTTCCGTTTAGACGCATTTCCGCTACAATTGACAACCATTCAAATGGTTAAGAGGCGTGAATGAGTCAGGCGAAAACCGGCATCCTGCTTGTCAATCTGGGGACTCCAGAGGCACCCACTCCAACGGCAGTAAAACGTTACCTGCGACAGTTTTTAAGCGACACGCGCGTCGTGGATACCCCGCGTTTGTTGTGGTGGCCGTTGCTGCGTGGCGTCATTCTGCCAATTCGTTCTCCGCGTGTGGCAAAGCTCTACCAGTCCGTCTGGATGGAAGAGGGATCGCCGCTTATGGTCTACAGCCGTCGCCAGGAAAAAGCGCTGGCCGCCCGTCTGACGGATATGCCTGTGGTGCTCGGTATGAGCTACGGTAACCCTTCGCTGGAAAGCGCAGTAGACTCACTGCTCGCTCAGGGCGTTGACCACCTGGTGGTACTGTCGCTTTATCCGCAGTATTCCTGCTCTACGGTGGCTGCCGTCTGGGACGAACTGGCGCGCATTCTGGCGACCCGCCGTCGTATTCCAGGCGTCACCTTTATTCGCGATTACGCCGATAACGAGCTGTATATCAAAGCGCTCGCCAGCAGCGCGCGCGCATCGTTTGAAAAACATGGCGAGCCGGATCTCCTGTTACTTTCGTATCACGGTATCCCGCAGCGCTTCGCCGATGAAGGGGATGATTACCCGCAGCGTTGCCGTGATACCACCCGCGAACTGGTTTCTGCGCTTGGGCTACCGCCAGAGAAGGTGATGATGACCTTCCAGTCGCGCTTTGGCCGCGAGCCGTGGCTTACGCCGTATACCGATGAAACCTTCAAAATGCTGGGTGAGAAGGGTGTGAAGCATATTCAGGTGATGTCTCCAGGTTTCTCGGCGGATTGTCTGGAAACGCT
This sequence comes from Enterobacter sp. LM3, assembly GCF_046622475.1. NCBI lineage: Bacteria > Pseudomonadati > Pseudomonadota > Gammaproteobacteria > Enterobacterales > Enterobacteriaceae > Enterobacter > Enterobacter sp. LM3. The sequence goes on from NZ_JBJURN010000032.1 coordinate 8,727, forward strand.
GGAGGAGATTGCTGTGCAGAATCGGGAAATTTTCCTTGAGGCTGGTGGAGCGAAGTATGAATACATTCCTGCACTTAACGACTCGCCTGAGCATATCGACATGATGGTGTCGCTGGTGATGAAAAGCCGCTGATCGCGCTAAAGGCCGGGTTTGTGCTACCATTCCCGGCCCATAATCATTGCATAGTTCAGACCATGAAATTTCCCGGTAAACGTAAATCCAAACACTACTTTCCTGTTAATGCCCGCGATCCGCTGCTGCAGCAAATTCAGCCGGAAAATGAAACCAGTGCCGCATGGGTGGTCGGTATAGATCAAACGCTGGTGGACATTGAAGCAAAAGTGGATGATGCGTTTGTCGCGCGTTACGGTCTGAGCGCCGGGCATTCTCTGGTCATTGAGGATGACGTTGCTGAAGCGTTGTACCAGGAGCTGGTGCGTGAAAACCTGATCACGCATCAGTTTGCCGGGGGTACCATCGGCAACACCATGCACAACTACTCCGTGCTGGCAGATGACCGTTCCGTCCTGCTTGGCGTGATGTGCCGTAATATCGAAATCGGTGGCTACGCCTACCGTTACCTCTGCAACACCTCCAGCCGTACCGACCTGAACTATTTACAAGGCGTCGACGGGCCAATCGGCCGCTGCTTTACGCTGATCAGCGATTCCGGTGAACGTACCTTTGCCATCAGCCCTGGTCACATGAACAAACTGCGTGCCGAGAGCATCCCGGAAGAGGTGATCGCGGGTGCGTCGGCACTGGTGCTGACGTCCTACCTGGTACGCTGTAAGCCGGGTGAACCGATGCCGGAAGCGACCATGAAGGCAGTGGCATACGCGAAGAAATACAACGTACCGGTAGTATTGACGCTGGGTACCAAATTTGTGATTGCCGATAACCCTGAGTGGTGGCAAGCATTCCTGAAAGAACACGTCTCGATTCTGGCGATGAACGAAGAAGAGGCTGAGGCGTTAACTGGTGAAAGCGATCCGCTGCTGGCGTCCGATAAAGCGCTGGACTGGGTGGATCTGGTGCTCTGCACCGCCGGGCCAGTTGGGCTGTATATGGCGGGCTTCACCGAAGAAGAGAGCAAACGCAAAACTCAGCATCCGTTGTTGCCTGGTGCGATCGCCGAGTTCAACCAGTACGAATTTAGCCGTGCCATGCGCCACAAAGACTGTACGAACCCGCTGCGTATTTACTCTCACATTGCGCCGTATATGGGTGGGCCAGAGAAAATCATGAACACCAATGGCGCAGGCGACGGTGCGCTGGCGGCGTTGTTGCACGACATTACCGCTAATGCCTATCACAAAACCAACGTGCCGAATTCCAGCAAGCACAAATTCAGCTGGCTGACCTATTCGTCACTGGCACAGGTGTGTAAGTACGCTAACCGCGTGAGTTACCAGGTGCTGAACCAGCACTCCCCGCGCTTAACGCGTGGCCTGCCGGAAAGGGAAGACAGTCTGGAAGAGGCGTACTGGGACAGGTAGGTAAAAGCAAAACGGCAACACTGTTGCCGTTTTTAGTATTTGTTCCCTCTCCCTGTGGGAGAGGGCCAGGGTGAGGGCAGCAGGCCGCACAAGGTAAAAGCAAAACGGCAACACAGTTGCCGTTTTAGTGTTTGTTCCCTCTCCCTGTGGGAGAGGGCCAGGGTGAGGGCATCAGGCCGCACAAGGTAAAAGCAAAACGGCAACACAGTTGCCGTTTTTAGTATTTGTTCCCTCTCCCTGTGGGAGAGGGCCAGGGTGAGGGCATCAGGCCGCACAAGATAAAAGCAAAACGGCAACACAGTTGCCGTTTTTAGTATTTGTTCCCTCTCCCTGTGGGAGAGGGCCAGGGTGAGGGCATCAGGCCGCACAAGATAAAAGCAAAACGGCAACACAGTTGCCGTTTTTAGTATTTGTTCCCTCTCCCTGTGGGAGAGGGTCAGGGTGTGAAGTGGTCTACTTAATTTGGACACGACCTGAGGTTCTTTGTCTTTCCATCTCGGCAGGTGTTAACCCTCCGTTGT
>NZ_JBJURN010000033.1:0-2021 GCF_046622475.1 Enterobacter sp. LM3
TGGTTACATGAGTCAATGGCGTAAGGATGTGAATGATTTAAGTGGGAAAATAGAGCATAATCTCTATCTGAACGACTCTGTTGCAATACATACTGCAATACACAGAAATGAGTTCATAGAATGATAAATTTTCAACCCACAGATAATTATCATAAGAAGATTGTAATGAATATTATAGATACTCTTCAAAATGACCTCGAACGCGCCGTAGCGCTTCAAAACATACTAATAGCAAGAGCTACAGGGGCCCAAGATGAAGCTAATACTGATTATGTGCTTCTGAGAACTTATTTTTTACAAAACCCTTCACTACTTCAGCTGTTACCTGAGTTTGTGAGAACTAATCGTTCCCTAAAAGAGTTTTGGGGTTTTATAAAAAAAACTGAACAGTATGGTCCTCGAAGAGAACTGATTTATACAGCATTTCAGCCAGTACTGGACTATTTAGAAGGGAAAAATAAGGCTCCAGCGGATGAAGACATATCTGTCGTATTAAGAAAATTCAATGAAGATGGAGTCCACGCTGTTTGGATGAAAGCACTTGAACGACGCCATACAGATCCTGATGGTGCTATAACTTCTGCAAGAACACTTCTTGAAACAGTTTGCAAGCACATTCTTGATGATATGGGCATTCAGTATAATAATAAAAATATTGAAATGTCTGAGCTCTATAAAACCCTATCAAAAGAACTCAACCTATCTGCTGACCAACATACTGAAAGTATTTTCAAACAGATTCTTGGCGGTTGTTCTGCAGTTGTAAACGGGCTAGGTACTCTTCGGAATAAACTCGGTGACGCACATGGAAAGAATCGTTCATCAGTAAAGCCATCGTCAAGACATGCAGAACTCGCTGTGAATTTATCAGGCTCAATGGCTCTTTTTCTGATTAGCTCTTGGTTAAATCTTAAAGAGAAAAAATAATTTATCATAGGAGTGATGCGAGCAATTAGTTAATCATTATGCTCAACGGGGTAAGTGGTTTCTGACTGCTCACCAGCCAATCCTGCATGTATTTGCACCAGGCGCTGAATATCGCCTCATCAGTGCCTGGATAAGCGTAAAGATACGCCGTAAGTACCTTGTCGGAAAGCGCATCCTCTTGATCCCAGCCCACGATGAACTGGCGAAAAAGACCGAATGATTTAGCCGGTTCCGTATTCCTCCACGTTTCCACCACCACATCAAACGGAGGAACAATAAAGGTAACCATTAGGGAGAAATCTTCATATCCAACAGGCTCCACACCGCCCTCTGGTAACCCCCACCCTATAGGAATAACCACTTCACGAGTGAAAAGCTCACCTTCCGGCCATAATTGTGCCTTGTTGGTCATTGCTGGTCCTCCACATAGATGCCAGCTGAAATAATTGCGCCACCAATACGGCGTTTACCGTATAGCAACGGCACAGGGTATCCTTGCGAAGCTGTGTTAGTTACGCCTCCAAATGCATAAGATGCCTGGTTATCCGCATCACGTTTACTTGATAATCCCGAAAGTTGTGGTGAAAGCATTTGCACTACCCCTCCGACCATCATAGCTGCACCTATTTTCATTGCTGCCGATCCCCATGCTCCACCACCTACAGCCTGTCCCCAGGGGGTGAACGCACCAATAGCGCCAACAACAACAAGTACCGCGCCAAGAATGGTTTGCAGTACTCCGGCACGTTTACTGCCAAGAATGACGGGCACAATCCGAATGACATGGCCACTATTCTGATAATCGAGGTCATCTTCAGCAATATTCTTCTTATCAACGAAGATAGCAAACGTCAGCCCACGGGATTTGCTTGTGTTCATGTAATGCTGGAATCCCGGCAACGTAACAGACAGGGCATTGAATACTTCACGCGGTGTTCTCACTAAACGCTGATGTTCCCTGCCAAACAAGCCGATCATCGGGCCACTCAGTTTGATAGTTGTCATGACTTCTGCACATGGATTCATAGTCGCCTCACTAATTTTTGGAGAAAGGAAACGGTTAAGCTGTTTTTAGCTCAAAATAGCACTTACCA
>NZ_JBJURN010000033.1:2143-10348 GCF_046622475.1 Enterobacter sp. LM3
GTAAGCCAAACTGCCCGAAAGGACCCGCGCACTTTCGCCGGGTCAATCGGGCTCACTCACCTATCCGATCAGCTTACTTTTGCCGTCCTGGGCCTGTCGGCGAATTCGTTCAGCCTTGAGGCATAGTGATGCATCTGGTTTAACTGGCACAGGAACCTGACATGTCTCAGAGATGCGAGGAATGTTATTGATCCACTCGATAACCTCGCTCAAATACCATGCCTTACGCCCTTCAGTGACCTGTACACGAACCGGAAACTCACCTCGAGCTTCGAGATTGAGCAATGTACGGCGGCTTAGCGTGGTGAGTTCTATCACCTGATTCATATCAACCAGGCGCTCACTTACGTTCATTTTGTCTGCAAGCTCTTGCAGCTCGTTCACTACCGGATCCGGATAGAGAGCATCGGCGGTTGCCATCAGGCTATTGTCTTTAACTTGCATCGCTATCTCCTTACACAAACGCCAGAGGTTGAACAGAAATACCAGAACCAACAAAGGCGGCAATCTTTGCTGAGAGAGCCGTAACCTCTTCCGGCCAGTTGAGTGCATCTACATTCAGCACACCAGCCTTGTAGACCTGCGCCTGTGTCTGGCTTGCAGTATCGACGCTGAAGCACGACACATAAACAGCTTGCCCTGCTTTAGCTCCATCCCATACAACCAGAACACCAGTAGTTGCATCCTGCATCAGTGGTGTCAGCGCCGGGATTACGCCTTTCCCACCAGCAAAGATACCCAGCGTAGATACCAGCGTTTCAGTGCCGGCCACCAGCTCAATGTAATTCGCAGTCATGAATGTTCCTTAAGCCACACGAACGGTGACGAAACGGTTAATGCGGGCCGGGATTGGTTGCGGCGCGGAATGCGTCTGGACATATTCAATAGCCGGGTCACCAGGTACGATATAATTCTTGGGTGCAAGCTCTGCTTTGGTAATGCCCATACGGATGAGTTCCGGATCCTGAATTCCACCATAAGCTACAATGCCCTGCAGGGCAGTGTTACCCAGCACCATCAAATCAGGATCAAGGAAATATTTTTCTGTGCCGTCTTCGTCGGTATAGCGACCGCTGTATACGACGATAGCAACGTCGCCCATATAGCCCTTAAAGCTCACTGAATCACCCAGGTCTTTCAGTGCTGTTTCAAGCTGTGCATTAGAGCCGCGGCGTGTATCGAGTAAATCCTTAATCGCTTTGAATGAGCGGTATTTTCTCCAGACGTTCCCGCCCATGATGATGATATTAGTAACCCCTTCACTCAGTTCTGAGTAAGTTTCAATATCGTCATTTGGATCAAATGTCGATTTATCTTTACCTGACCAGGCAGCGCCACCAGCCTGAGTGATCATGTTCTGTGTTTTGATATTCCAGTCCAGTTCATAGCGTTCGATCCCTTCTCCCTCAATGATATTTTTCCCGGTCGTAACCGCCTGAACAGCAAGCCATTCAATACGCGCCCGGATAGCAATGGATTGCTTCAGAATGGCCTGTTTGATTTTGATATTGCGGGCATCGAGCGTGCTGTATTGCTCTGGGGTTACACCAGCCGGACGAACTGCCAGTTTATTCGGATCAATGCTGCTTTTGGGTTTCATGTACCCCGGCCGGATGGATTTCGATTCGTACCCCTCGTCTCGCGCTACCTTACTGCCCACCATTGGCGAACAGAATGCAGCGATTGGGATGTTTGGGTCATCGATGGTGTCCAGGATGATATCGCGACTTTCGAACGTTACTGCGCGGGTAAAAAATAAATCAGTGAAAAGGGTTTTTAGTTGTTTCTGGATATCCTCGGCACTTACAACCCGGACAAGTGCCGCTGGCGAATATAAACCTGACATATATTACCTCAGTAAAATTTCGAATAGAGTTAGTTGCAGGGATAATGCTATCACTGTAAAAGTGGTATTGGATGTATGCAATGGTATGCAATGAAGTGCAATAATGTATAAAGTTAGTCTGGCATGGTTTCAGAGTTCAATATATCTGTTATCGTCAATGCCGTTATTTCCTCCGAATAACACTGTATATAAAACCTCTGTAATTGCCAAAGCGGGCCTGAGTACGGCCCGTTTTTTTACACTCTCAGTATTTCAAAATAATCCCACCAGTAATCAACCCTGAGAAAATCACCCCAAAGTAAACAGGAAAATACAGAAAAATCATCACAGCTTTAGTTTTTATGTTGCTGGTTTCATTTTCAATTGTTTGCCAGATACTACATACCGAAAATACAAGTGCAATAGTAGTTAGTCCGAGAAGAAACCATACATATACCAGATCAATTCCAACAAGATGGCCTGAATAAAGTTTTCTAGAAAAGATCACCAAAACTAATGACTCCATCAAACTGAGAGCAAAAGCTCCGGAGCTTGCTTGCGCAACACGCGTATAGTTCTCAAGTAGTTCTTTCATTGAAGTATCCTTGCTATAAAAATAAAAAATTAGTCTTTAAGTGTTCACCTGTTCACTCTACAACTTTTCGGCATTTAATTCAGTAGGTTAGATGGTGAACACTCATGTTTAAGGTATTCACTAGTGTTCACCCTACCCTTCACCATTTAGAGCAATAAACAACCAAAAGGTGAATAGGTGAACACTTGGTGAATACTTAACAAAAAAGTGTTCACCTCTCAACGCACTGTTATTCATGAACTTTTTAACATAGTGAATACTGGTGAACACTTTATCTATAACTTTACTCTGATTCATCCTTCTCAGTAATAGAAGCACATGATGGCATCCAGTCACCAGAATCATCATGCAGGGTTACGTTGGAACGTATGCCATGCTTTGTTTTTCTCTTCTGGTATTCCTTGCCATACTCCGCCATCGCGCCAGGCATATCCGTACCGAACCGCATCAATGAGACAGGCTTATTCAATCCATTAGCTCGCATATATGCCAGGTAAGCGTGATATAGGTACTTGCGCGGGCTGAATGGCACTATCTCGGCATTACCGATAAACATCCCGTCACACACTACCGACGCCATCAGGTAGCCGCAGAAGTCCACCAGCGAATCACCTTCGCGTTTGATCGCCAGAGCCTCTTCTGATTTCTGCTGTTCATACAATAGCCGTCTGGCTTCGTCCTGGTCTGTAAAACGTGTAAGTAGATGACGGATAACTACAGCCAGTTCCCCTTCTATTTTCTCTGCCAACATCGAGTCTCGCTCGTTTTCCGGTACTACCTCCGAGAAGTTGAATATCACCCGTCGCCGCGAAATGCCCCCGCTACGGTCGCTGAATGTCATAGCGTTGTTATTGACGGCCAGCACAACAGCCTGTATCCGGGTTGAATACGGTGCTTTGTGTTTGGGGTCGATAGAAACCTTATCACCGCCAGTAATGGCCTTTATCCCGGCACCGTCTCCAGCGTAACGAGTCATATCCGGCATAATGATCAGCGAGTAACCCACCACCAGCGCCCTGTCCCTTGCATCCTCCAGCGCCTTCATGCTGGCCGACACCGTATTAGCCTTACCCGCCAGCATGGTGCAGATCTCCGCCATCACGCTTTTACCGCTACCACCCGGCCCCGTTACCTCCAGGAATAATTGCCAGTCGTACCTGTTCGCCAGCACCATAAACAACGCAGCAAGCACACGATCTGTCTTACGGTCATTACTGGCCACGGAGCGGCGGAGCCACTTCCAGAAGTTCGGCGCGTGGCTGGCCAGCGTTTCCCCTTCGGCTGGTGGACTGAACGGTAGCTCACTGGCTATCAGCAACCAGTCGGTTTTGCTGTGCTGCCTGAATTGCCCCGTTCTGGTATCAAATACCCCATTACTAAAGCCAATCAGATTTCGGGCTGTCACGCCCATAACCGGAAGGCTCAGTTTCATGGTTTCCACCGCAGATTTGACGGCGTTCTGCGAATAGGCCACCTCGGCATCAATGTAAATCTGTGCCATTTCGCGCTGTAGCTCTTTGTCCGGGAGAGGATTCCAGATCACCCCGTTATAGTGGTGCACCGTGTCCGAATCGGCATGGATTGCCAGATCACCGTCATAATGAGCCAGTAACACTTCTCCGCGCTGGCTGGCCCCCATCTGATTCAATGCCGGTGCTACTCCGCTATGGGCAGGTTCGCGTTTCGTGACCGGGAGATCGACAACAACACTATCCGTCCTGATCCTCTCCAGATAATCATGCCAGTCCTCTGGCTGGCGATCCGGAATGCCCTTATACAATTTGGCATCCTGCACCCCCGCCCGCGCCAGCTTCTCACCAATGACGTTAATCAGTATCGGCTCAATGTTCCCGGCCAGATACACACGGGCGCTTCGGCGACCTTTATCGATAATTTGCAGGTTATCCAGTTCTGCCAGCTGCTTTGGCCCCAGATAGATAGGCGGAGTGGTATCTTCGGCAATTTGCTTACCCAACCCCTCTTCCCATCCCCTGGCGTGGGCATATGCATCAGCACCTGCAAAAATAACGGCCTCTGTGAATTTTTCCTTTGGCAGGTGTTTCAGGTTCGGTGCGTTTTTCATTTCAGCCCCTTATCCCATCCGTCAGATCCAACACTCAGCGGCAGAGAAGAGCGCAGAGCAGCGATTTTTTTACGCCCGTTTTCTTTTACGGCCTCCTGCCACTCCCGGCTTTCCACAGGAAGGAAAATAAATTCATTTCGGAACCGGTACTCAGAAAAAACACACTCATGGGAATATCCATCCCGGACATACGTAATACGGCTATCCGTTACGCCTGTGACAGTAATTTTTTCCCCGCGAGAATCTTTCCAGCGGCTGTTCAGCTCGATTTTTGGTTGAGCGATGCCCTCAGGCTGAGCCCGATATAATTTTTTCACCATGAAATTTATTCCTTGTCGGTAGCAGTTAAACCGTATGCATCAGCAGCCTGACGAACTGCCTGGATAAAACCTTCCGGTGTGGCCACGATTTCATTCGGACGAAGACGGCGCTCTGTAACCTGACCGTTTTTAACCGTCAGCAGTACGCGAATCTCGTAATCTGCGGGTAAGTCGGACTTATGCATGACGCACCTCCGTTGGCACGGTATCCGCGCTGTAAGGATCGCTACCCAGAATGCTCCAAAGGATTTGGTTTTCGGGGTACATAAACGACACTGAAAGCGGGCTTTCAGTTCGGATTTTTGCGGCAAAGGTTAACTTCCAGCCGCAGAACGCAGCACGGGCAGTATCTTCGGTATCGGCGACGGTGCGCAGAACTACGGGTGCGCAGACGTGGCCATTGGGAGTGCCAAGGAATAGCCATGTAAATTTGGGGTGAGTTTGGGTATGCTGTGTTCCAGCCATAGTCGTTACTCCAGTTAACGGTTTGGTTAGACGCCTCGAACGTGTTCCCGCACTTCGAGGCGTTGCTTTTTTCCTAACATGTATGTAATGTGTCATTACACATTAACACATTACATCGGGTGTAATTGACGTGTCAACACACAAAAATGAAAGACGTGGAAATCCTCCTTTCCAGTTTCGCTTAGATCCTGAGTTGAGAGAATTAATGGAGCAGGCACAGCAAGCAGATGGAGACGAATCTTTAGCCGCTTGGATTAAAAGGATTATTCGCAAAGAATTGTTACAACGCGGATTCGAAGTGAAAATTTAACGCATAATATTTCATATAGAGCCATTTATTTTCTATGGCTCCATATCATTGTATACTTCTTATGTTCAACGAATGAACTAAACTGCGTAACCAGTAGCTCGTAAATCTTTCATGATGCTATACGCCACCTCTTCAATAGATGAGGTGTACTTTTTATAAATAAGACCATTCAGATCACTTGGAATCACTACATCCCCCGTATATAGACAACATACCTTAGAACGACCTAGTTTCCCTACGAAATAACCAAACTCAAACATTACGTTTGGTCTTGCACGTAATTCCTTTTGCCTCTCATCATCGGGTAAAGAGTCTTCCGGAGATAAATAAGCAATCTCATCAGGGGTGAGAAGAATAAATGCGAAGCCCACATCACTATTTGCTTCAAACTTTTCAATCACTGTCTGCCCAACATCAGCTTGCCTATGAAGAACGATAGGCTCCATCCCGATTTCCCTAAGAAAAACCTCCAGGTTAGTTTTTGATATTTCATCTCGCCCATGAACAATGAAAACCTTTTTGGTTTTTACTGCAGACGTTGATTTGGTTGTAGTTACTTCGTCCACAATGGAAGACGAAATGGTAATTAACTCCAGACGCTCCATTATAGACTCCAATTTCCTTATCTTATTTTGCAATCTATCTTTTGAATCATTGATTTGCTGACCTAAAGATGGATCCATCAAAAAAGCGCCAATGTAACCATTACCATCATATTCCGCTTTAAAATCTTCGTTCGTGAAACTTCTCTTCAATAACTCAGCATTAAAATCACTCCACTTCCTATATTCAGCATCAAAATCATCCAAGTCAGAGCTATTATTGATACTTCTTTGATACAGTGACAAACCTTTTTGGATTCTTTCTTGGATTTTATTTTTCATATCTTCCCTAGATATGATCAATTCACACACACTATTTTGTTGTGTGCTTACTTTCTTCCTAGCTACCATTTCTTTTCACCATTCTAGTTCCACATTTAAGTCCGCCACTCGCCACGTATCCAAGCTTGAACCTCTGAAAGTCGATACGCCACAGCTGTAGCACCAATTTTTATACGCTTGGGAAACTTACCTTCCTTCTCCAGCTTCCAGCGCGTACTGTTCGCAAGAGTAGTCAGTTCCCGACACTCCTTCTCACGGATCATACGGTCGATATTAGGAATGTACTCGAGACCCTTTTTATCAACAACTGCCATTTTTTTCATGTTAACCAGCCTTTTGTTTGAGGATTGTCACTTTTGACTCAACACTTGAGATGCTATTGAGGTATGTAGTCCAGAGTTCCAATGCATCCAGTTTCTTAGCCATAAATTTACTTCGGTTATAAATACCAGCCACACCTGGTAACGCATGGCCTAACAGCTGTTCCACGACATGAAACTCAACGCCCAAATCGCTAAGGTGTGTTGAAAGCGTTCTTCTGAGGTCATGTAGAGACCATTGTTTTTCGTGGCCCAGCCGCTTACCAATTTTTCCACCAATTTTGCTTACGCTTTCCCTGATACGAAGACTACCCAGCACATAGCCGGTATGCTTTGTTTCCTCGTAGACGTCCGTTATCCACTGCCTCAGAACTTCGGGTACTGCCCTTACAATTTCCACTCCAGTTTTTGAATGCTCTTTTGGAACGGACCATACCCAGTTTTTTCGATCCCATTCCTTCCATTCTGATAACCGGGCCTCACTCATGCGGCATCCGAAAACCGTGCACAGAACAAACATTTTCCTGGCGTATTCGGACATCAACTTGATATCAGGCTCAACAAAGATAGCTTTCCATAGCTGCCCTAACTCGGCCTCATTAAGAACACGATCACGCTTACCTGCCGCCTGGCCAACATCGGTCATGCGCAAGTCCTTTAGTGCATCGCAGGTTGCGTACTGGCGAACCCGGCAAAAACGAAGTGCCAGTTTTGTGTCAGAAAATACATACGCCGCCATAACGGGCGCATTACGTTTAATCCGGTCAAAACAGTCCAGCCATTCATAGAGGTGTGTGTCGTTCACAGGCAGATGCCCGATAAAGGGAAAAACGTGTTTACGAAATCGCCCCAGAGTTACAGCATGGGTTTTACGATGAACCTTGCAGTAATTTTCGTACCAGTAACAAAGAGCGTCCTGAACTGTAACCGGCCTAAGACGCTCCTCAGATTGAATCTTTATCTGTATGCGTGGATCTCGTTTCTCTGCAAGCCACGCCCGGCACTCATCCCGCTTCTCCCTGGCTTGTTTTAGCGACATATCCGGATACTTACCTAGCGTTAACCAGACCGGGGCTGTAAGGCCACCAGCTAACCTGTAGAAGAAAACAAAACTCACAGCCCCCTTCTTACTCACACGAACGGAAAGGCCCTTCCCATCCGCTACAGTGATCTGCTTTTCTCTGGATTTTCCCAGATACCCCTTAAGCGCCTTGTCGCTCAGTTTGTTCTCGCTCGCCATTTTACCCCCCAAAAAGCAATACAAGTTGCAATACAGAGGTGATTGCAACGCACAGAAAACGAGGAAAATCCAGTGAAAGCGCCAGAAAAACTTAACCTTTAATATCAAATAATTAAGTGCAAAAACTGGCGACTACACGAAAGCCTCAGAAAGCCATGCTAAG
>NZ_JBJURN010000034.1:0-7760 GCF_046622475.1 Enterobacter sp. LM3
CAGGCGTGCAACATGCGAAAAAAAAGCCCGTACTTTCGTACGAGCTCTTTCTCGAATATGGCGGTGAGGGGGGGATTGACTCGCTTCGCTCGCCGTTACTCGGCCCATCCACGGGCCTCGCCCCTTCGGGGCCAACGCAGGCGTTGTTCAAAAACGCTTCCGGCGTTTTTGTGCGGGCAGATTCCTCGCAGGCTCGTCATCTGTCCAACTGGCTGTCGCCAGTTGTCGAACCCCGGTCGGGTGTTCTCATCCCCCCCGCAGGCGTGCAACATGCGAAAAAAAAGCCCGTACTTTCGTACGAGCTCTTTCTCGAATATGGCGGTGAGGGGGGGATTGACTCGCTTCGCTCGCCCTTCGGGCAGATTCCTCGCAGGCTCGTCATCTGTCCAACTGGCTGTCGCCAGTTGTCGAACCCCGGTCGGGTGTTCTCATCCCCCCCGCAGGCGTGCAACATGCGAAAAAAAAGCCCGTACTTTCGTACGAGCTCTTTCTCGAATATGGCGGTGAGGGGGGGATTCGAACCCCCGATACGTTGCCGTATACACACTTTCCAGGCGTGCTCCTTCAGCCACTCGGACACCTCACCATATTGTTTGCTGCCTGACCGCTTGGGGGGCAACGGGGCGCTACTATAGGGAGTTGCGCTAAAACGGTCAAGCAGATTTTCTGCTTTAGTGCTTGTTCGGTTAAGCAATAATCAGCTCCACGGCTTTTACACCGTGGAGAAGGCGATTAACGCTGTGAATCGAGCACTTCGCTATTTTTTACGACCTCTTGCGCTTTACCATAGCTTTCGATCAGCAACTGATAGGCAGGGAAGATATGGGTATAAACCTCAGCCCACTGCGCAGCATCTTCCCGATTCCATGTGCGCTGGATCTCGGAGGCAACAGCCGCAGTATCCATCGGTACAACGCCTGCCTGTACCACGCGTGCCAGCGTGATCTCCTGCGCCATTTTGCTGTAGGTTCCGGAGGCATCAATGACCGCAAACACTTTATAACCGTCTGCTACCGCGCTGATCGACGGGAAGGCCATGCAGACACTGGTAATGGTTCCGGCAATAATCAGCGTGTTACGCCCGGTAGCTTTCACTGCCGCAACGAATTCCGGGTTGTCCCAGGCGTTGATCTCGCCTTTACGTGCAACATACTGTGCATGCGGCGCGTTGGCATGGATCTCCGGGATGAGCGGGCCGTTCGGCCCTTGCGGAACAGACGCCGTGGTAATGACCGGAACGTTTGCCAGCGTGGCAATTTTCGCCAGTGCCGCCGCACGGGCACGCAACTCCGGCATTGGCATATCACCAACGGTCTGGAACAGCCCGCTCTGGTGGTCGATAAGCAGCATGACCGCATCATTGACATCAATAACCGGACGTGCGCCGTTGAAGTTAGCAGGGGTAGACATAATCCTCTCCTTTATTACGCTCAGATCTGGCCGAAGCGGCCGGAATTGAAATCGCGAATAGCTTCAGCGATTTCGGTTTTACTGTTCATCACAAACGGGCCGTAGCCCACGACAGGTTCATTTAACGGTTCCCCGGCCATCAGCAGGACTTTGGCATCGCGGCTGGCTTCCAGATGTAGTTTGTTACCCTCCTGGCTCATGACGACCAGTTGGGCTTCACCCGCCTGGGCTGTGCCGTTTACCGTGATGGTGCCTTCCAGCACAACCAGCGCGGTGCTCCATCCTTCGGGCTGACTGAGCGTAAGATGGCTTCCCTGATTCAGGGTGACATCCCAGACATTCAGCGGTGAGTAGGTATGCGCAGGGCCTGTCACCTCGCCGTAGCGACCCGCGATAACCCGCAGCGAGCCGCTGTTATCCGGCAGTGTCACTACCGGGATCTCACCTTTCGTGATGCTCTGATAGCCCGGAGCCGCCATTTTGTTTTTTGCAGGCAGGTTGACCCACAGCTGCATCATTTTTAGTTCTCCTCCCTGGCGCGAGAACGCGCTGGAGTGGAACTCTTCGTGCAAAATGCCCGCACCTGCCGTCATCCACTGAACGTCGCCAGGGCCAATTACACCGCCTTTGCCCGTCGAGTCGCGATGCTCTACTTCACCGGAGTAAACGATGGTGACCGTTTCAAAACCACGATGGGGGTGCTCGCCCACGCCGCGTTTTGCGCCATCGGCCGGGAAGGTATAGGGGCCTGCGTAGTCCAGCAGTAAGAATGGGCTGAGCGGTTCACCGTGAGTCTGATAAGAAAACATCGAACGTACCGGGAAACCATCGCCAACCCAGTGCTGACGGGGAGCGGTATAAACACCTGTTACGTTTTTCATGATTAACTCCTGATGTTCTGTTGATGTAATTAGCTTATATTCAGAGTTAATATCCCGGTAGATAGTGAAAATGGCATTCACTGTTCTGAAAATAGAACGATGGGGGTTTATGCAGGATCTCAATGACTTCGTCTGGTTCGTTAAAGTGGTCGACTACGGCGGTTTTGCGGCGGCGGGGCGGGCACTCGATCTGCCCAAGTCCAGGCTGAGCCGCCGGATTGCGCAGCTGGAGGAGCGGCTCGGTGTGCGTTTAATACAGCGCACGACCCGGCAGTTCACGGTGACAGAGGTTGGGCAAACCTTCTATCAGCACTGCAAAGCCATGATGGTGGAAGCGGAAGCCGCAGAGGAGGCCGTTGCGGCGCTACAGGCTGAACCGCGCGGTATTGTCAGACTCACCTGTCCGGTAACGCTGTTACACGTGCATATTGGGCCAATGCTGGCACGATTTATGGCGCGTTATCCTGGTATTAATCTTCAGCTTGAGGCGACAAATCGGCGTGTTGATCTCGTCAGTGAAGGGATTGATGTGGCGATACGCGTTCGCCCACGCCCGTTTGATGACAGCGATCTGGTATTGCGGGTGTTGGCTGACAGGGGGCATTGTCTTGTCGCGGGGCCACAGCTGATCCAACAGCAGGGGATGCCCGAAATGCCGTCTGAACTTAGTGCCTGGCCGGGTCTCAGTATGGGAGAAGGGAAACAGGTGCATAAGTGGGAACTCACCGGGCCAGAGGGCGCAAGAGCGGAAATCCATTATGTGCCTCGCCTCATTACCACCGACATGCTGGCGCTGCGGGAGGCGGCGGTGGCGGGCGTGGGGGTAGTGCAGTTGCCCATTTTGATGGTGAAAGATCAGCTTACCACAGGGGAACTGGTACGGGTACTTGAGGCGTGGGAGCCAAGACGGGAGGTGATCCATGCGGTATATCCGTCCCGGCGCGGTTTGCTGCCGTCGGTCAGGGCGCTGGTGGATTTTCTCACTGAAGAGTATGCGCGGATGGTGGAAGACTGATGCTTTTTGTCCGGCGACCCGACCGGTGACACAACGTCCTTCTGGCGACTTTATTTTTATGTACAGTGTTCACGCGGACACTGTACATACCGTTACACAGCAACGCTCATCTTTTTATATACACCTGGTATAGAATGTCGCAAAAGATAAGTCTCAAATTCAACCGAAAAACACGCGGCTATTTGTTGTGTCAGTGTTAGAAAAATGAGTGTCATAAATTTTAAATAAATGAATACTATGTAGTCTTACCTACTTATAATGAAAATCAAAAATACGCTTTGTTTACATATCCTGATGGCTACTCTGGCTGTCTTGTTTCTCTGTGTTCACCCGTTGGTGACAAGCTTTGATCCACCGCTTGAGTTCCAGCCGCTGATTAAATCGATGGATGGGACACCAAAAGAACAAGCGGAAAGAATAGCCACGATTTCTCATGCGTTAAAAGGGAATTCGATTTTCTTCATCGGGGCATCTGAAGTGGCTACCTCTGAAGAAGAACATTACGCTGTATATAATTACTTTAATAAGCAATTGCACAAACCTGTAGTGGCGTATGGTGATAGTTTTGTCGATGACACGACACAATTTTTACTGTTTTCACGCTTTAAGGATGACCTTAACGCAAACAGTAAAGTTGTTTTACTTCTGGCTCCTGACAGCTTTTATTCGAAAGGTCTGCCACCAGCAATTTTTGCCGATAATTTCCCGGGGTCTATTTTCAATCCGCTGATGAAAGATCCGCAGGCACGTCCTTTGCTGACTCATTATTTACAGCATATTGATGCGAAGGATATAAGCCATTTAACGTTTGGCCAAATGGCTGTGTATGGCTGGCATCCGGATCTCATCTGGGAAGAGGTGAGCAATCAGTTCGCCAACTTCTGTACGATGATTAAAAACGACTGGCTGGCCATGCTCAATATTGAACCACAGACGGTACAACCGTGGCCGCAGCAGTCGACAACCCCTGTTGTTCCTGACTGGAATAAAGAGCTGGCTCATGCGCGCGAGTTGAATAAAAAACGTCAGCAGAGCGCGGCTACAATGTGGATGGATAAGTCTGTTTATGAACCGGGAGACAAGCCGGAACAGTGGGATGACACACCTGTGGTGCCCGAACAGATTGCGTCGTTAAAGAAAACTATCCAGCTTCTGAAACAACGCCATGTACAGGTGATTGCTATCGTCGACCCTGTTAACCCCTGGGCGCTCTACAACACCGACACATTCCGGCCGGTTGATAAGCAAATTCAAACCATTCTGGAAGAGAACCAGGTTCCCTATTTAGATATGTACGCTATGCCGTATGAGAACGGCTGGAACTGGGATCGCCTGCATCCTTCTGAACTGGCATGGGTTCCTATGATTCGCTTTATTGCAGAGAGCTTTAAATGATGAAAACCGCGATTCGTCTTTTTTTCCTTTATCTCCTGCTGGCAATCACCGTCGTTGCGTGGACCTCTGTCGATGACAGCATGAGTTTACAGCTGCATTTTGAATATCAAAAGTTCTGAGGTTGAATGATGTACAGCTCAGGAATGTTTTTTTTCTATTTGTTTTCATCAGCCCTGGTGTTTGCGCTGGTTAATCGCCTGTTGCATCGTCGACTGACGTATTTATCTGCCTTTTCAGTGCTGTCAGCATTAGGATGGGGGTATATTTTCCAGGGTGATTATATTGTCCCGGTTGCCGTTTTTTTAGTTTTTTATGTTCTCGTTACATTAAAAGAGAAGGGGTGGTTAAAAACCTGGCAAGCGGTCTCCTTAACGTTGCTGCCATTGTTTTTGGTGAAATTACACTTAAATAACCACTGGGGAATGATCGGCCTCTCTTTCATGACGTTCCGCGCGATTGATGTATTGCTTTATCGCAGTAAAAAAGATGGTCGGAATTTCCTGCACTATTTCTGCTATCTCTTTATGCCCTTTGTTATTCTGGCCGGCCCAATGTACCGCTGGCGGACATGGATTAGCGATGTGAGTAAGCCTGTCTTCGCGATTACCCGCGAGCAGTTTTTAGTGGCGTTAGAGCAAATAGTTACCGGTATCGTCCAGAAGTTCTTGTTCGCTATGCTGGTCGACACGCTGGTTGTGCAGCGGTGGAGCCATGAGCCGTTCTCGCTGACCGTAGGTGTGGTGATGTCGATTGCCTATAGCGCCTATCTCTACTTTGATTTTGCTGGTTACAGCAATATGGCTATTGGGGCCGGTCGCTTATTTGGACTGAATATTCCGGCGAACTTCAATATTCCCATCCTTGCGAAAAACCCGCAGGATTTCTGGCGTCGCTTCCACATTAGCCTTTCTGAATGGCTGCGCGATGTGGTCTTTATGCCAATTTATATGAACTTGATGAAGTTCAACTTTTTCCGCCAGAACAAAACGCTGGCGCAGAATATCGGTATTTTTTGCACCCTGTTCTGTATGGGAGCGTGGAACGGACTCGAACGCCATTATGTCATCAGTGGCGCACTCTTTGGCGCTATTTCTGTTGTTCACAACATGCTGCTGTGGTTAGCCAAACGTAACCCGACGTTGCACAACGGGTTACAGCATCCGGTTATTGCATTTTTGGGGCGAATTCTGACGCTGGGAAGCGCCGCAGCCTCCCTTTACATCTTTAGTGGAATGTCACCTCTATGAAAAATCAATCCGATCTCCAGGAACTGCAAGATTTCTTACGTGCGGCATTACGTGATCCCGCAGTTCCCCAGCAACTGGCCATCAGCGGTAGTGACGAAGCCTTAAGCTGGTTGCAACTTTCCTCTGCCGTGGTGGACTGGGAGCAACGCTATCAGCGTTGCCAGCCCTCCGCCGGCATGCCAGTCGTCTTGTACGGACATCAGCAGGCTGAGTTCGCCGTGGCGATTTATAGCTGCCTGTTGCACAACATTCCGTATATCCCGGTGGACTGTATCTACCCGCAGGAGCGGCTTAAAGAGATCTGCCACCTGGCGAATGCGCCTTACTATTACGATGTCGCGACAAAGCAGTTCATCGCCACCGGTGAAACGGGCAAGGTGCTGGCCGAACAGGATCTCGCTTATATCATGTTCACCTCTGGCAGCACTGGTAAACCGAAAGGGGTGCAGATTGGACGTGAAAGCGTATGGCACTTCATGAAATGGGTAAGCCAGGACTTTTTCCTGCCGGAAAAACCGGTGTTAATGAACCACGCGGTGTTCAGCTTCGACCTCTCCCTGATCCCTTTACTGGCGAATCTGGCGATGGGGGGACATATCGTTCTGAACGCAAAAGAAGATATCCTGCAGGATAACTGGCTGGACAGACTGAAAATGAATGCTGTTTCTGCCTGGGTTTCAACACCGTCTTTTGCTTATCAGAAATTGCTTTCTCCGCAGTTCAACAGTGAATATTTGCCTGACCTGAGCGTCTTTATTTTCATTGGTGAAGTATTAAATAAAGCGTTGGTTAAACAGTTACGTCGCCGTTTCCCACAGGCAAAAATTATCAATTCCTATGGCCCAACGGAAGCGACCATCGCGACCACCGTGGTTGAGATAACGGATGAGATCCTCAACAGCGACAACGCAGTGTTGCCGGTTGGGGTGATGATGCCTGACAGCAAAATGGAAATTACCGCCGAAGGCGAACTGATTATCTGGGGTAAGAACGTGATGCGCGGCTATCTCGGTTTACCGCAGGAGAACGCGGAAAAATTACTGCACCGGGAAAGTGAAGCGTTTCGTGGCTACCGAACCGGCGACCTGGGTTATGAAGATGGACTCATCTACTGCCAGGGGCGTAACGATAGCCAGGTCAAACTGAACGGCTACCGTATTGAAATCAACGAGATTGAAAACCGCCTGCTGGCCATGTCAGGTATCAGTGAAGCGGTGGTTCTGCCGCTGATGAAATCCTGCGGTAGCGTGTTGCGTATTGCCGCTTTCTGCGTGACGGATTTGGCACCGGAGGCCATTAAAACATCGCTGGCGAAAGTGGTGCCACCTTATATGGTACCTTCACAAATCATCATTAAAGACGCTTTGCCGCTGAATCCTAACGGCAAAATTGACCGTAAGTTGCTGGACTCTCATGCCCGCACGAATTAATTACCCCAGGAAAGGTTATGGAACAAGAAATTCTCGCCCTGTTTGAAAAAGTGTTATCCCGCAAAGTGGGTTTTCACGATGAGCTGATTGAATCCGACATTCTCGACTCCATTCTGGCGGTCGACATGGTACTGGAGGTGCAGGACGTGTACGGTTGTATGATCCCGCCGACCGAAGTTGCGACGGTGCTGAAAACTCCGGCAGATTTGGCTCGCTATATTGAAGAAAACCGTTAATCGCGATTGGTGTTAACGTTTCTGTGAAGACCCTGGATG
The DNA here is from genome assembly GCF_046622475.1 of Enterobacter sp. LM3. Classification (NCBI taxonomy): domain Bacteria; kingdom Pseudomonadati; phylum Pseudomonadota; class Gammaproteobacteria; order Enterobacterales; family Enterobacteriaceae; genus Enterobacter; species Enterobacter sp. LM3. The sequence continues at coordinate 7,654 of NZ_JBJURN010000034.1, forward strand.
ATTTCATTCAGGGTTTTTTATTGCCCCATTCGCAGGCGTGCAACATGCGAAAAAAAAGCCCGTACTTTCGTACGAGCTCTTTCTCGAATATGGCGGTGAGGGGGGGA